>NZ_JACBWZ010000633.1 GCF_013870595.1 Streptomyces sp. WELS2
CCGGTGCCGCTGAAGTTCAGATAGCCGCCGGGCGGGCAGATAGGCGGCGAGGACGGTGACGACCACGCCGAGGAGCAGGCCGAGCAGGGGGGTCGTCCAGGCCACCGTCAGGTCGTCGGTGGACAGTTCCATGCCCACCTGCCCCATGAGCTTCATCAGGCCGACGGCGAGGCCGACGCCCGCGCCGACCCCGAGGACGGAGCCGGTCACGCCCAGCAGCAGCGCCTCGACCAGCACCGAGCGGTTGACCTGCTTGCGGGAGGAGCCGATGGCGCGCAGCAGGCCGATCTCCCGGGTGCGCTGGGCGACCAGCATGGAGAAGGTGTTGACGATCAGGAAGATGCCGACCAGGAAGGCGATCCCGGCGAAGCCGAGCATCGCGTACTTCATGACGTCGAGGAAGCTCTGGAGCTGCTTCTGGTTGGCGTCGGCGACCTCTTTGGCGGTCTGCACCTTGTAGCCGTGGCCGAGGACGGCGACGACGTTCTTCTTCAGCTGCTCGTCGCTCACGCCCTGGGCGGCGGTCACGTTGACGTTGGTGTACACACCGGTGCGGCCGACGAGGGTCTGCTGGGCGGTCCTTGTGTCCAGGTAGAAGATCGCCGCGCCGGGGTTGGTGACCTTGAAGGCGGCGATGCCGGACACGCGCGCGTGGTGCGTGCCGACGGCCGTGATGAGCTCGATCCCGTCGCCGCGCTTCAGTCCGTGCCGGTCGGCGGTGTCGGCGTCGACCATCACCTCGCCGGGACCCTTGGGGGCCGTACCGGAGGCGATCTCCATGGTGCGGGCGTCGTTGCCGTTCCAGCTGCCGACGATGGTGGGCCCGCCGCCGCTCGGCGACAGCTTGTCCTTGTCGGCGTCCACGACGGTCACCGAGGTGGAGAACACCGTGCCCTCGGCCGACTTCACGCCCCGGGCGTCACGGACCTCGCCGACGACCGAGGCCGGCAGGACGGGCGGCTTGCCGGTGCGGGAGGTGGTCTCCCCGGTGTCGGAGGCGCTCTTGGCGCTGACCTGCACGTCGGACGCCGTGGCCTGGAACAGCTTGTCGAAGGTGGTGTTCATGGTGTCGGTGAACACCAGCGTGCCGCACACGAACGCCACCGACAGCAGCACGGCGACCGCCGACAGCGCCATGCGTCCCTTGTGCGCGAGGAAGTTGCGCATCGAGGTTCTCAGCACGGTCATGACGTACGCCCCCGGGCGTCGAAGTCCTTCATGCGGTCCAGGACCTGCTCGGCCGTCGGCTGGTACATCTCGTCGACGATGCGGCCGTCGGCGAGGTAGAGCACGCGGTCGGCGTAGGAGGCGGCCACCGGGTCGTGGGTGACCATGACGATGGTCTGGCCGAGTTCGTCCACCGAGCGGCGCAGGAAGCCCAGCACCTCGGCGCCGGCGCGCGAGTCCAGGTTCCCGGTCGGCTCGTCACCGAAGATGATCTCCGGGCGGGCGGCGAGGGCGCGGGCCACGGCGACGCGCTGCTGCTGGCCGCCGGAGAGCTGGGTGGGGCGGTGCTTGAGGCGCCCGGCGAGCCCGACGGTCTCCACCACCCGCTCCAGCCAGGCCCGGTCGGGCTTGCGGCCGGCGATGTCCATGGGCAGCGTGATGTTCTCCAGGGCGTTCAGCGTCGGCAGCAGGTTGAACGCCTGGAAGATGAAACCGACGCGGTCCCGGCGCAGCTGGGTGAGCTTCTTGTCCTTCAGGCCGGTGATCTCGGTGTCGTCGAGGTAGATGTGACCGCTCGTCACCGTGTCCAGGCCGGCCAGGCAGTGCATCAGGGTCGACTTGCCGGACCCGGAGGGGCCCATGATCGCGGTGAACTGCCCGCGGGCGATGTCCACGTCCACGCCGTCCAGCGCGACGACACGGGTCTCCCCGGACCCGTACGCCTTCACGACCTGGCGCGCCCGCGCCGCGACGGCCGTACGCCCTCCAGTACCCCCGTGCCTGGGAATCGTTACAGCCGATGTCACGGTATGTCTCCTATATCGGTCGGCAGATCGGTGCACGGCGCCCGGTGGTGCCGGGTCGTCGTCCGAGTACGTCGATGAGTCTCGCGGTCGGCGAGGGCCTCGCGCGCTGGTGCGGAGCCCCGTCTTTCCGGGGGGAAAACCCCACCCCCGCCGGTGCGGTCCGCCGCCCCCCAGCGGCGTGGGACCAGATTACGGAGCGCCCGCGGCCGGGCTCCTCCTCCGCCGGGACGAACCCGCCCCGAGCCGGGGTACGGAGGAACCCCTAGGGGGACTCCACCGACGGGTGGAGGCGTTCTCGGGGATGCCTCCACCGTTCGGCGCGCGCGGCCTCCACCCGGCGCCGGACCGGGGCCCCGGCCCGCCCTCCGTGGAAAGCTGTCGTCGCAGACATAGGTGCAGGGGGCACCTGGGTAGCTTCCGACGGGAAGCAGGGGAGGGGTTTGCGGTGGGGAGTACGACACCCGCGATACGCGGCGCGGCCCGGCACCAGGGGGAACGGCGCCGCGGGGCGGTCGTGGCCGCCCTGATGCTGGCGATGGCGCTGGCCGCGCTGGACTCCACCGTCGTCTCCACGGCCGTCCCCCAGATCGTCGGCGACCTGGGCGGGTTCTCCGTCTTCTCCTGGCTGTTCTCCGGCTATCTGCTCGCCGTCACCGTCACGCTCCCCGTCTACGGCAAGCTCTCCGACACCTTCGGCCGCAAACCGGTGCTGGTGGTGGGCGCGGCCGTGTTCCTCGCGGGGTCGCTGCTGTGCGCGGGGGCTTGGAACATGGGCGCGCTGATCGCGTTCCGCATCGTCCAGGGCCTGGGCGGCGGGGCGTTGCAGGGCACCGTGCAGACCCTCGCCGCCGACCTGTACCCGCTGGCGGAACGCCCGAGGATCCAGTCCCGGCTGTCCACGGTCTGGGCGGTCAGCGCGGTGGCCGGCCCCGGGCTCGGCGGGGTGCTCGCCGCCTACGCCGACTGGCGCTGGATCTTCCTGATCAACCTGCCGATCGGCGCGGCCGCCCTGTGGCTGATCGTGCGTCACCTGCACGAGCCGGAACGGGAGATTGCCCGCCGCGGGCGCGTGGACTGGGCCGGCGCGCTCACGGTGTTCGCGTGCGGCGGGGTGCTGCTGACCGCGCTGGTGCAGGGCGGGGTCGCCTGGCCGTGGCTGTCGGCGCCGTCACTGGCCCTGTTCGGCACGGGTCTCGCCCTGGTCGCCGTGGTGGTCGCGGTGGAGCGGCGGGCCGCGCAGCCCATCATCCCGGGCTGGGTGTGGCGGCGCCGGACGATCGCCGCCGTCAATCTGGCGCTCGGCGCGCTGGGGCTGCTGATGGTGGCGCCCGCGGTGTTCCTGCCGACGTACGCCCAGTCGGTGCTCGGACTCGGCCCGGTGGCCGCCGGGTTCGTGCTGTCGGTGTGGACGCTGAGCTGGCCGGTGTCCGCCGCGCTCAGCCAGCACGTCTACCGGCGGATCGGGTTCCGGGACACCGCGCTGCTCGGCATCGGCGTCGGTGCGCTCATCCTCCTCGCGTTCCCGTTCCTGCCCTATCCCGGGGCCTGGTGGCAGCCGACGCTGCTGATGCTGCTGCTCGGCGGGGCGCTGGGGCTGTTCCAGCTGCCGCTGATCGTCGGCGTGCAGTCGACCGTGGGCTGGTCGGAGCGGGGCACCACGACCGCCTCGGTGCTGTTCTGCCGGCAGACCGGCCAGACCCTCGGCGCGTCTCTGTTCGGCGCCGTCGCCAACGGCGT
>NZ_JACBWZ010000634.1 GCF_013870595.1 Streptomyces sp. WELS2
TCGCCGCCGCCACCGTGGTCGCCGCCGCCACCGTGGTCACCGTAGTCACCACCGTGGTCGCCGCCGTAGCCGCCGTGGTCGCCGTAGTCGCCACCGTGGTCACCGCGGCCGTAGTCGTCGTCATCGTTGTTCCACCAGCCACCGTGGTCGTCGTCGGACCGGCTGTAGGAACTGTCGCTGGCGTGCTCCGAGGCGGAGGCCGTCGCGGCCGTGCCGAACGCGGCTCCGCCTGCCAGCAGCAGACCGGAGGCGGACAACGCGACAAGACGCCTCGTGCGCTGTGATCGCATGGGAAATACCTTCCATCTCCATCGTCTCTCACGCTTCCCTCGGGGAAGCGCAAGGTGGATGGCCGTCGCCGCGGCTGATGAGGAAGATGCGGCGCGGTCTTCAGGTGTCACCGCAGCAGGGAATGAACGAAATGGCGTTCGCTGCGGCCCTTCACCCAGAGAGCCTAATCGGACATACGTCACAAGTCATCTCGGGGAGCGCATCCGTCACGGCCTTCTTGGAACGCGGACCACGCCCTCCTGGATCACGGTGATGGCGAGCCGCCCGTCCTGCGTGTATATGCGGGCCTGACCGAGGCCCCGGCCGCCCGACGCGGACGGCGACTCCTGGTCGTACAGCAGCCATTCGTCCGCCCGGAAGGGCCGGTGGAACCACATCGCGTGGTCCAGGGACGCCCCGACGACGTCCCCGACGGCCCAGCCGCCGCGCCCGTGGGCGAGCAGCACGGAGTCGAGCAGGGTCATGTCGGAGACGTACGTGGCGAGGACGACGTGCCGCAACGGGTCCTCCCCGTCGAGCTTGCCGTTGACCCGGAACCACACCTGGGAACGCGGCTCGCGGGGCTCGCCGTAGCGCCCGTACGGCGGCTCGTCCACGTATCTGAGGTCGACCGCCTCGCGCGCCTCGAGGAACCGCTCGACGACCTCGGGGGCGAGGTGGCCGTATCCGCGCAGCCGCTCCGGGGAGGTGGGCAGGGTGGCCGGATCGGGCGCGGCGGGCATGGGCACCTGGTGCTCCAGGCCGTCCTCGTACGTCTGGAAGGACGCGGAGAGGTGGAAGATCGGCTTGCCGTGCTGGACGGCGACCACGCGGCGGGTGGTGAAGGACCTGCCGTCGCGGATCCGGTCCACGGTGTAGACGATCGGCGCGCCCGGGTCGCCGGGGCGCAGGAAGTACGCGTGCAGGGAGTGGGCGGGCCGGTCGGCGGGGACCGTGCGCCCGGCGGCGACCAGCGCCTGCGCCGCGACCTGCCCGCCGAAGACGCGCGGGACGACGGCGGAGCGGGACGCGCCGCGGAAGATGTCCTCCTCGATCCGCTCCAGGTCGAGCAGATCGAGGAGGTCCTGGAGTGCCTGGCTCATGGCGTGCAGGTATACCGCCCGGGGACCCGGCGTCCTTAGAGGCCCATGTCCTTGGCGATGATCGTCTTCATGATCTCGCTGGTGCCGCCGTAGATGCGGTTGACGCGGTTGTCCGCGTACAGGCGGGCGATCGGGTACTCGTTCATGTAGCCGTAGCCGCCGTGCAGCTGGAGGCAGCGGTCGATGACGCGGTGCGCGACCTCGGTGCAGAACAGCTTGGCGGAGGCGGCCTCGGCGGGGGTCAGCTCGCCGGCGTCCAGCGCCTCCAGCGCGCGGTCGGCGACGGCCTCGGCGGCGTCCACCTCGGCCTGGCAGGCGGCCAGCTCGAACTTGGTGTTCTGGAAGTGCGCGACCGGCTTGCCGAAGACGGTGCGCTCCTGCACGTACTGCTTGGCGAACCGGACGGCGGCCTTGGCCTGGGCGTAGGCGCCGAAGGCGATGCCCCAGCGCTCGGAGGCCAGGTTGTGGCCCAGGTAGTAGAAGCCCTTGTTCTCCTCGCCGAGCAGGTCCTCGGCGGGCACCTTGACGTCCACGAAGGCCAGTTCGGCGGTGTCGGAGGTGCGCAGACCCAGCTTGTCCAGCTTGCGGCCGATGGAGTAGCCCTCGGACTTGGTGTCCACGGCGAACAGGGAGATGCCGTGGCGGCGGTCCTCGGCGGTGGGCGCGGAGGTGCGGGCGCAGACGATCACGCGGTCCGCGTGCACGCCGCCGGTGATGAAGGTCTTGGCGCCGTTGAGGACGTAGTGCGTGCCGTCCTCGCTCAGCTTGGCGGTGGTCTTCATGCCCGCGAGGTCGGAACCGGTGCCCGGCTCCGTCATCGCGATGGCCCACATCTCCTCGCCGGTGACGAACTTCGGCAGGTAGCGCTTCTTCTGCTCCGCGGTGGCGAGCATCTTGATGTAGGGCAGGGCGAGCAGCACATGCACGCCGGAGCCGCCGAACTGCACGCCCGCGCGCGCGGTCTCCTCGTAGAGGACGGCCTCGAACTTGTGGGTCTCCAGGCCCGCGCCGCCGAACTCCTCGGGCACGCTGATGCCGAAGATGCCGAGCTCGCCGAGCTTGTAGTAGAAGTCGCGCGGCGCCTGGCCGGCGGCGAACCACTCGTCGTAGACCGGGACGACCTCGGCCTCGATGAAGGCGCGAAGGGTCTCCCGGAACGCCTCGTGATCCTCGTTGAACACCGTACGGCGCACGCCGCCACCTCCACGTACCTCGGCATGACTTCGAGCATGTCTAAGCGCTTGCTCATTCACCGTACCGGCGAGTACGGAACCCCGTCCAGGGGGATTGGGCCGTAATACTCGTCACGCGTTCGACGCAGGCGCCCGAGGCCCGGTCCTCCGGCGACCCCCACCACAGCGGCCGCACATAGGGCGCCCCCGTCCGCCGCGCCAGATGCGCCAGCGTCACGAAGTACGGCAGCAGCCGTCTGCGTTCGAGCAGCGCCACGCGCGCGTGCTCCAGCACCTCGGCACCGAACTCCCACGGCTCCCGGCGCCCCGCCCGAGGACCCTCGTAAGTCCGGAACAACGGCAGATACGCGCCCAGCTGGAACCAGCGCAGATACAGCTCCGGCGACGGACCGCCGTCGCCGCCGCCCACGTCCGACCCCGAGTACGGCACCCCGCACAGCCCCAGCCCCAGCACCAGCGACAACGACGCCCGCAGCCCCGGCCAGCCCGTCGCCACGTCCCCCGACCAGGCGCCGCCGTACCGCTGCAGCCCCGCCCAGCCCGAACGGGAGAGCACGAAGGGCCGCTCCTCGGGCGCCAGCTCACGCAGCCCCTCGTAGGCCGACCGGGCCATGCACAGCGCGTACACGTTGTGCGCCTCCCGATGGTCACCGCCGCGCCCCTCCAGGGCGTGCCGGGCCGAACGCGGCAGCGTCGGCTCGCCGAAGGCGCCGAACGACGTCGGCTCGTTCATACCGTGCCAGAACCCCGCGAAGCCCCGCTCCAGCCGCTCCCGGTAGAGCCCGCCCCACCACGCGCGCACGCGCGCGTGCGTGAAGTCCGGGAAGACCGACTCGCCGGCCCACGCCAGACCCTCCACCGTGCGGCCCCGCGCGTCCCGCACGAACGCGTCCACGGCGCCGCCGCCGTCGTACACCGCGTCACCGGTTTCCGCCCGCACCGCCGGCTCCACGGCCGACACCAGCCGGATCCCGTCCCGGCGCAGTTCCTCCGCCAGCACCGGCAGCTTGGGGAAACGTTCCTGGTCGACGGTGAACACCCGGTGGCCGTCATAGTGGCCGGCACCGAGGTGCACGGCGTCCAGCGGCAGCCCCCGCTCCACGTAGCCGGCGACGGTCCGGCGCACG
>NZ_JACBWZ010000635.1 GCF_013870595.1 Streptomyces sp. WELS2
CTCGTAGGTGCGGTCGAGCGACGGGTTGGGGGTGACGGTGAGGATCATGCGCGCACTACTTCCGTGCCGCCGCGCTCGATGGCGGCGGCGTCGTCCGGGCTCAGCCCGCTGTCGGTGATCAGCAGGTCCACATCGCCCAGGCCGCCGAAGCGGGCGAAGTGCTCCTGGCCGTGCTTGCCGGAGTCGGCCAGCAGCACCACCCGCCGCGCGGCGCCGACCGCGGCCCGTTTGACCGCGGCCTCGGCGAGGTCGGGGGTGGTCAGGCCGTGCTCGGCGGAGAAGCCGTTGGCGGCGACGAACAGCACGTCGGCGCGGATCTCGCCGTACGCGCGCAGCGCCCAGGCGTCCACGGCGGCGCGCGTGCGGTGCCGTACCCGGCCGCCGACCAGGTGGAGCTGGATGCCCGGGTGGTCGGCGAGCCGGGCGGCGATGGGCAGGCTGTGCGTGACGACGGTGAGGGACGCCTCCAGCGGGATGGTGGCGGCGAGGCGGGCCACCGTCGTACCGGCGTCGAGGATCACCGTGCCCTCGGCGGGCAGTTCGGCGAGGGCCGCCTTGGCGATGCGGTCCTTCTCGTCGGCGGCGGTGGACTCGCGCTCGGCGAGGTCCGGCTCGAAGTCGAGGCGGCCGACCGGGATGGCACCGCCGTGCACCCGGCGGACCAGACCGGCGCGGTCGAGGGCCTTCAGGTCGCGGCGGATGGTCTCCGCGGTGACCTGGAACTCCTCGGCCAGCGACAGCACGTCCACCCGGCCGCCGTCCCGGGCGAGCCGGAGGATCTCCTGCTGCCGCTCCGGTGCGTACATGTCCGTTCGCCTCCGCCTCATGCCCGAACGTGTGGTTTCTCAGGGAGGCTACGTCCGCGTGCCGGGAAAGTAAACAGGTTCGGACTTCGATCGGGCATGATCAGACTTCCGGCCGGGCCGGCCGAGGCACGTCCGGCCGTACGGCGAGGGGCCCGGCACCTGTCCGGTGCCGGGCCCCTCGCCGTACACGGTCAGCCCGCCGGCTGCGGCTCGGGCTCACGCTCGGGCGACGGCACCGCCGTCACCGGCGTCTCCTCCCCCGCGCCCTCCACGTGCTGGGCCGGGCGCCTGGGCAGGGCGCACATCAGCAGGAAGATCACGCCCATGATCCCGGCGACGTACCACAGCGCGTGCCGGAAGGCGCCCGCGAAGGCCGGGCCGACCTCTGCGGGGGCGAGCCGGTCGCCGATCCGCCCGAAGAAGACCACCGACACCAGTCCCAGCCCGAGCGCGTTGCCCATCTGCTGCACGGTGTTGATCAGTCCGGACGCGGAACCGGCGTGCTCGCGCGGCACCTCCGAGAGCACCGCGTCGGTCAGCGGGGCGACGATCAGGCCCATGCCGAGACCCATCACGACCAGCGGCAGGGCCATCTGCCAGGAGGCGATGGCGAGGCCGTAGCGGTCGGCCTCCCACAGGTAGAGCAGCACGCCCGCGCCCATCACCAGCGCGCCCGTCTGGAGCACCTTGCGGCCGAACCGGGGTACCAGCTGCTGCACCGACAGCCCGGCCGCCGTGGACACCGCGAGCGAGAACGGCACCCCGGTCAGCCCGGCCCGAAGCGGGCTCCAGCCCAGGCCGATCTGCATGTACAGCGTCCAGACCAGGAAGAAGATGCCGAGCGCGACCCCGAACACGGTCTGTACGGCGATCCCGGCGGCGAAGCTCTTCACCCGGAACAACGACAGCTCGACCAGCGGGGAGCCGTCCCGCGCCGCCTTGCGCCGCTCGTAGGCCACCAGCCCCGCGAAGACGACGAAGGCGCCGGCCATCGAGACGTACCCCCACAGCGGCCAGCCCAGCTCGCGCCCGCGGGTCAGCGGGTAGAGCAGCATGAGCAGGCCCAGGGTGACCAGGGCGACCCCGACGAGGTCCAGCTTCAGCGCCTTGGGGGCGCGGGACTCGGTGATGAACCGGCGGCCCAGCAGCCAGGCGAGCACCCCGACGGGCAGGTTGATCAGGAAGATGGGCCGCCATTCGAGGCCGAACAGGTTCCACTCCGTCAGCAGCGCGCCGAGCAGCGGGCCGGAGACCGCGCCGAGGCCGACGATCGCACCGAACAGGCCGAAGACCTTGCCGCGTTCGTGGGCCGGGAAGGTGGCGTGCACGATCGACAGCACCTGCGGCACCATCAGCGCGGCCATGCCGCCCTGGAGGAAGCGGGAGGCGACGAGCATCTCCGGGTTCGCCGCGAAGCCGCACAGGGCGGAGGCGAGGGTGAAGCCGCCGATGCCGACGAGGAACAGCCGCTTGCGGCCGTGGATGTCGCCGAGCCGGCCGCCGGTGATCAGTCCGGCGGCGAAGGCGAGCGCGTAGCCGGCGGTTATCCACTGGATCTGGCCCACCGAGGCGTGTTCGTTCCGCTGGATGGACGGGATGGCGATGTTGACGATCGTCACATCCACGAGGTCCATGAAGGCCGCGGTCATGACGATGGCCAGGGCCAGCCAGCGGGTTCGGTCGGGAGATGGGGCGGAAAGCGCCGTCGGAGTGGTCATGGGAGGAACCTAGGGGAGCTATAGGACAGATCCTGACCTGAACCTGCGGCATGCTCGTGGCCATGACGACCGACACACCGGCCCGGCTGCTCCAGTTGCTGTCCCTGCTCCAGACGCCCCGTGAGTGGCCCGGGGGTGAGCTGGCCGACCGGCTGGGGGTGTCCCGGCGGACCGTGCGGCGGGACGTGGACCGGCTGCGCGAGCTGGGGTATCCGGTGCAGGCGACGAGGGGCACGGACGGCGGGTACCGGCTGGTCGCGGGCAAGGCGATGCCGCCGCTGGTGCTGGACGACGAGGAGGCCGTGGCGATCGCGGTGGGACTGCGGGCCGGGGCCGGGCACGCCATCGAGGGGGTGGACGAGGCGGCCGTCCGGGCACTGGCCAAGCTGGAGCAGGTGCTGCCGTCCCGGCTGCGCCACCGGGTGTCCACGCTCCAGGCCGCCACGACACCGCTGACCCTCGGCGACGGGCCCACCATCGCGCCGGAGACGCTGACCGTGATGGCGTCCACGGTGGCGGGGCACGAACGGCTGCGGTTCGCCTACCGCGACAAGGACGGCAGCGCCTCCCGCCGGCTGACCGAGCCGCACCGGCTGGTGTCGACGGGACGGCGCTGGTACCTGGTGGCCTACGACGTCGACCGGGCGGACTGGCGTACCTTCCGGGTGGACCGGGTGAGCGATCCGTTCGCGACCGGCGTCCGGTTCGCGCCGCGGGAGCCGCCCACGGGGAGCGCCGCCGAATACCTGCGGCAGTCCATCCACCGGCGGCAGGAGACGTACGCCTTCGAGGTGCGGTTCGCCGCGCCGGCCGAGCAGGTCGCCGCGCGGGTTCCCGCGTGGGTGGGGGTGCCCGAGGACGACGGCACGGGCGGCTGCGTCCTGCGGGGCACCACGGGCGACCCCATGGAGTGGCTGGCGGTCCGGCTGGCGATGACGGGGGTGGAGTTCACGGTGCGCGGGCCGGGCGGACTGGTGGAGTGCGTACGGCGGCTCGGCGACCGTCTGACCAGGGCCGCGAACGCCGGCCCGGAGGGGGCTCAGGGGGCGGGGGGTCCGTCCGCGCCGCAGGTGCCCTAGGGGACCTCGGGGCTGTGGGACGGGTCCCCGGGCCACTCGAAGTCCCGCAGGGCGCGCAGGTTGCGTACGGCCAGGCCCGCCGG
>NZ_JACBWZ010000636.1 GCF_013870595.1 Streptomyces sp. WELS2
GACGACGATGGCGCCCGGGCCCGGGCCCAGGGCCTCCTCCAGTTCGTCGCACAGTCCCGGGGAGAGATGGTTGGTCGGCTCGTCGAGCAGCAGCGCGGAGGGGCGTCGTACGAGCAGCGCGGCCAGGGCGAGCCGGCCGCGCTGCCCGCCGGACAGCGAACCCAGCGTGCGGTCGTGGCCGACCGTGCCGAGGCCCAGTCCGGCCAGCACCAGGGCAGCGCGGCGGTCGGCGTCCCAGGACTCCCGGTCCTGGGCCCGCTCCAGCCGCCTGCCGTAGGCGTCGAGGAGTTCCCGGTGTCCGGGGTCGCCTTGCGGGACGCCGGCGAGTTCCTCGCCGAGCCGTTGCAGTTCGGCGAGGTCCTCGCGGGCCTCGCGCAGCGCCTCGTCCAGCACCGCGGCGACGGTGGCGTCGGCGTCGTAGGGCATCTCCTGGTGGAGGAAGCCCGGCTCGGCGGGGCGCGAGACGCTTCCCGCGTCGGGTTCGTCGATGCCGGCCAGCACCCGCAGCAGGGTGGACTTGCCGACACCGTTCTCTCCGATCAGGCCGACGCGCCGGCCGGGGGAGGCGGTCAGGGAGATGCCGTCGAGGACGCGCCGGCCGTCCAGGGTGCGGACGAGGTCGCGGGCGGGCAGAGCGGGCTGGTGCACGAGGATCCGTCCAACGTGTCCGGTGGTCGGCCCGCAGGGCGCGGAGCCTCGGACACGGGCCACGTCACACGCCGTGGGTCACACCTCGGGGGCTCCGGTCTCCTGCAGTACCCCGTCGGCCAGCCGCAGCCGGCGGTTGACGCCGATCCCGGTGAGGAACCGCTCGTCGTGACTGACCACCAGGAAGGCGCCCCGGTAGGAATCGAGCGCGCTCTCCAGCTGGCCCACGCCGACCAGGTCCAGGTTGTTGGTCGGTTCGTCGAGCAGGAGCAGTTGGGGGGCCGGCTCGGCGCACAGCACGCAGGCCAGGGTGGCGCGCAGCCGCTCGCCCCCGGACAGGACGCCGACGGGCAGGTGGGCGCGGGCCCCGCGGAAGAGGAAGCGGGCGAGCAGGTTCATCCGCTCCGCCTCGGGCCGTTCGGGGGCGAACGCGGCGAAGTTCTCCGCCACGGTGCGATCCGGGTCGAGCAGGTCCAGGCGCTGCGAGAGGTAGGCGATCCGGCCGTCGCTGCGCCTGATCTCCCCGCTGTCCGGGGCGAGGTCACCGGTGATCAGCCGCAGCAGGGTGGTCTTGCCGGAGCCGTTGGGCCCGGTCAGCGCGATGCGCTCGGGGCCCCGGACGGTCAGGTCGACACCGCCGTCGGCGAAGACGGCGCGGCCGGCGTGATGGACCTGCAGGCTCTCGCCGAGGAAGAGGTTGCGGCCGGCGGGCACGCTGGTGTCGGGCAGCTCCAGGGTGAGGCGCTGTTCGTCGCGCAGCGCGCGTCCGGCCTCGTCGAGCCGGGCCCTGGCCTCGCTGACACGGGAGGCGTGCGTCTGCCCGGACTTGCCGGCTGCCTCCTGTGCACCGCGCTTCATGGTGCCGGCGAAGATCTTGGGCAGTCCGGCGTTCTTGAGGTTCTTGGAGGCGTTGCTCATCCGGCGCTCGGCGCGTTCGCGGGCCTGCTGCATCTCCCGCTTCTCGCGCTTGAGTTCCTGCTCGGCGTTGCGGACGTTCTTCTCGGCGACATCCTGCTCCGCGCGGACGGCCTCTTCGTACTCGGTGAAGTTGCCGCCGTGGAAGCGCAGTTCACCGCCGCCGAGTTCGGCGATGCGGTCCATGCGATCGAGCAGGGCGCGGTCGTGGCTGACCAGCAGCAGGCAGCCGGTGAAGTCCGAGAGGACGTCGTAGAGCTGGTGGCGGGCCTCGGCGTCGAGGTTGTTGGTCGGCTCGTCGAGCAGGAGGACGTCCGGGCGCTTGAGCAACTGGGCTGCCAGACCGAGGGAGACGACCTGGCCGCCGCTGAGGGTGCTCAGGCCGCGGTCCAGAGCGAGGCCGGCGAGGCCCAGCCGGTCCAGCTGCGCGCGGGTGCGCTCCTCGATGTCCCAGTCGTCGCCGATGGTGGTGAAGTGTTCCTCGCCGACGTCACCGGACTCGACGGCGTCCAGGGCGCGGATCACCGCGGCGACACCGAGCACCTCGGCGACGGTGAGGTCGCCGGACAGGGGGAGGCTCTGCGGCAGGTAGCCCAGCGTTCCGCCGACCGCCACCGAGCCTGTGGCCGGCTCGAGTTCACCGGCGATCAGCTTGAGCAGGGTGCTCTTGCCGGAGCCGTTGGGGGCGACCAGGCCGGTACGGCCGCCGGTCACGGTGAAGGACAGGTCGTGGAAGACGGGGGTGTCGTCGGGCCAGGCGAAGGAGAGGCCGGAGCAGACGATGGCAGCGTGAGACATGAAGGGACCTCGGAGGCGCGGAGGGCAGAACAGAGACCTCTGCCCTGGGCAGATACGGGGAATGGGGTACGACGAGACGGGCCACGTCGGCGGCGGCGCTCCTGTGCGCCGGCCGGTGGCCGTCAGATCCGGATCTCACCCGGAGATGTCGTCTTCACCCACCACGTCTGCGACTCCTTGATCACACGGTCCAGGTCACTGGCAGCGTAGCAGGTGGTCGTTCCCGCGTCGGGCCCGGCCGGTGCCCGTTCGTTCACACGGGCAGCCGGGGGAGCGCATTGCCGATGACAGGGAAGTCGAAGGGGAGGGCCGGAGGGCACACCGGGCGGGCGGAGCTGATGGGCTCTCCCGTTCCGGTGGTCCGGCCTGTCGGGGCGTCGTGGGGAGAGCCGGCCGGACCTCGCGTGGGACGGTCGCGTTCATTCGCCCGGTGCCCCGGCCGCCCGTCAGCCCCAGCAGGAACCCGTCCCAGTCCAGACCCTCCATCTCCGTCTCGGCCGAGGTGATCCGGTACGTGGCCTCGAGCCACTCCGTCAGCCCGGCGGTGGGCAGCTCGAACGCGCCTCCACCTGCTGTGATTCGAGGAGCAGCCAGGACGAGGACCGCTCACCGGGCAGCGTCGGCCACATCCGCACGTCGCCGGAACCGCTCGTCCCCGTCGGCCCGCGGGGATTCGGGACCACCCTCCTCGTCGGGGGACACGAGACCACGGCGGCCATGCTCGCCCTGAGCGTGCCGGCCCTGCTGCGCAATCCGGACCAACTCGCCTCCTTTCGCGACGACCCCTCGGCCGCGGGGACAGGCGTGGAGGAACTCCTGCGCCAGCTCGCCATCCCGGCACCGCTCCTGCGCACCGCCGTGGCCGACATCGACCTCAACGGCAACCGGATCGCGGCGGGCGAGCACGTACTGCTCTCCCCGCTGACCGCGAACCGCGACCCCGGCCTCGTCCCCGAGCGCCCGGACGACCTCGACCTCCACCGCCGCCCGGTCGCCCAGCTGTCCTTCGGCTTCGGCGTCCACCAGTGCCTCGGCCAGCAACTGGCCCGACTGGAACTGAAGATCGCCCTGCCGGCCCTGCTCCGCCGCTTTCCCGCCCTCGGACTCGCCGTCCCCGAAACCGACCTCCGATTCCGCCAGGGCTCGACGGTCTACGGCGTGGAGGAACTCCCGGTCACCTGGTAACCGCCGGCCCCACCGCCCGCCCCTCAGTCCTCCGCGTTGCGCAAGCATGTGCCGCAGGACGCCGGCGTGTCCGACGAGGCCACCGGAGACCACCGGCCCGGCCGCCTCGTGCACCGGGGCGGTCACCGCGGTGCCTCCGCG
>NZ_JACBWZ010000637.1 GCF_013870595.1 Streptomyces sp. WELS2
ACCGCGGACGCCCTGGCCGCGCCGACCGCGCCCGGGACGCTCGGCGGGCTGCACACTCCGTCGTCTCGAGTTCCAGCAGCCGACGGCCCTCCAGGGCGCTGGCCCGCTCGGTCTCGGCGGTGGCGTACCGGCGCAGCAGGGCCGCGTGCTCGTTGCGCAGGCCGGCCAGTTCGGCGCGCTTGGCGCGCAGCCGCTGCTCCAGCTTGGCGCGCAGTTCGCGGGACTCCTCCAGGTCGGTCTCCAACTCGGCGACCCGTTCCTCGAAGCGCCATTCGTCACCGGCACGCGCACGCGTCAGCTCGGCGACTCGCCGGCCCGCCCGCACGTCCCAGCGGCGCATCACGAACGCGCCGACGACCGCCGTGGCCGCTGCCGCGGCGGCCAGCGCGCGCAACACCGCGGCCTCGGAGAACACCCAGGGAGCCGACGCGCAGACGACGGAGACGCCGGCGATCGCCGAGGGAGGCAACAGCCGGTGCAGAGGGGAGGAATGGCGGTGGCGTCCACGTGGCATGGCCAGAAACTTACCGCGCGTAGGCGGCTCATGGGCCCCGGCCCGTAAAAACACGGCCGCACCAGGGGCCTCACGAGGCGTCAGGAGCACACGTCGGCTCAGTGGTCGGCGAGCCGCCCGCTGAGCCACTGGAGCGTCGGCGGGATCTCGCGCCGCCAGGTGTTGAAGTTGTGACCGCCGCTGTCGAGGATGATCGAGGAGATCCGGGTCCGGTCGGTGGCCTGCACCCGATCGATGAAGTCCTTCGTGGACTTGTAGTTGTGCTCGCCGGCCTTGCTGCTGGTGACGAGCAGCGAGGTGTCCGGCGCGGGCTCGTGCCGCAGCAGCCAGAAGAGGTCGGCGCGGTTGCGCAGCCTGGCGTCGCCGTGGAAGAGGTCGCCGGTGGTGGGGTCGATCGGCGCCTCGTAGTACGGCGACAGGCCCGCGCCGGCCGCGTACACGCGCGGGTGGTGCATGGCGAGCTTGAGCGCGCAGTAGCCGCCGGTGGAGTCGCCGACGATGCCCCAGCCGCCCGGCCGCTTGGCGGCCCGGTAGTGGCCGAGGACGGCGTCCGGCAGGTCCTTGGCGAAGAACGTCTCCGTCTGCGGGCCGCCCGGGATGTCCACGCACTCGGTGTCCCTCGGCGGTGCCACGGTCGGCCGCAGCATCACCAGGATCATCGGCTGCACGCGCCCGTCCTTGGCCAGCCGCTGCGCGGTGCTCGGATAGTTCAGCTTGTCCACCAGCGACCGGGCGGTGCCCGGGTAGCCGGTCAGCACGACGGTCGTCGGGAACGTGCGCGTGCGGTACTGCGGCTGGAAGTACTCCGGCGGCAGGTACACGTAAGCCGGTGTCGCGATGTGCGTCCTGCGGCCGACGATGTCCACCTTCTGGATCTGCCCGCCCCGCTCCGGCCGCGTGGCGCGCACGCCGGGCACCTCGGAGGTGGAGACCACCTGGAGCGGGCCACCGCCGCCGCCGTGCACCGAGTGGTCGACCACCACGCCCTGACCGGTCTCCGTGCCGAACAGGTCGGCCCAGCTGGCGTAGAAGCCGAAGGCCTGGTTGGCGGCGAGCCCGACGGAGGCGAAGAGCGCCACCTGGGTGGCCAGCAGCAGCCCCACCCGGCCGCTGACGGCCCGCCAGTGATGCCGGGACAGGCGCGGCCACAGCCACACCGTGCCGATGAACAGCACGGTGGCGACCACTATCGCCAGCCACAGCACTTTGTTGCTCGTGAGACCCATGGGCTGTTTCCTGTCCGCGCTTTCCGCCCGTGCCGTACCCACGCCTGGTGCGCGCGCTTGCCCGGGGCTTTCCTTGGCCTTTGACCCGACTTTCCCTTGGGGAGTGAACCTGTCTCCCCCAGACATCGTCCTAGAGGGCGCAATGTCGCCGGATGCCCCGAGGGCTCCGGATTCAAGGTCTCTCGCAGAACTACGGGATGCGATGTCTGTCAGGATAGATGGGGAAGTGTCGGACGGGGTTCCGGGCCGATCAAGCCGCGGGCGGCGCCTGCTGCGCGGTCCGCGCCCCGAGTCCGTTCCCGTTCTGGTCGGCCGGGCGGCCACGCTCGTTGGCCTCCTGGACATCGCCGCGGGCGTCTTCCCGCGCTTCCGGCACAGCCGTATGCACGCCCTGGCCGAGGTGCTGCCGGGATCGTTCGGGCCGTTCGCGGCGGCGCTCTCGCTCAGCGCGGGCGTGCTGTTGCTGCTGCTCGCGCACGGGCTCAAGCGGCGCAAGCGCCGGGCGTGGCGGGCCGCGGTGGCACTGCTCCCGGCGGGCGCGGCGGCACAGTTCGCCTACCGGCACTCGATCATCGGCGCGCTCATCGCGATCGCCCTGCTCGTGCCGCTGCTGCGCCACCGGGACCAGTTCGCCGCCCTGCCCGATCCGCGCAGCCGGTGGCGCGCCCTCGCCAACTTCGTTCTGATGAGCGCCGGTTCGGTCCTCCTCGGACTCGTCATCGTCAGCGTCCACCCGGGCCGGACGATCGGCGACCCGAGCCTGGCCGACCGGCTGACGCACGTCATCTACGGGCTGTTCGGCTTCGAGGGCCCCGTCGACTACCAGGGCGACACCTCCTGGACGGTCGCCTTCTCCCTCGGCGCGCTCGGCTGGATCACCGCGGTGACCACCATCTACCTGGCCTTCCGCCCGGAGCACCCGGCCGCCCGCCTCACCGAGGAGGACGAGGAGAAGCTGCGCGCCCTGCTGGCCAGGCACGGCGGGCGCGACTCGCTCGGCCACTTCGCGCTGCGCCGCGACAAGGCGGTGGTGTTCTCGCCGAGCGGCAAGGCCGCGGTCACCTACCGCGTCGTCTCCGGGGTGATGCTCGCCAGCGGCGACCCCATCGGGGACGTCGAGGCCTGGCCGGGCGCCATCGAGCGCTTCATGGACGAGGCGCGGGCCCACTCCTGGACGCCCGCCGTCATGGGCTGCTCGGAGACCGGCGGCGAGGTGTGGACCCGCGAGACCGGCCTGGACGCCCTGGAACTGGGCGACGAGGCGGTGGTGGACGTGGCGGATTTCTCACTCGCCGGACGCGCGATGCGCAACGTGCGCCAGATGGTCAAGCGCATCGAGCGGGCCGGCTACGAAACCCGGGTACGGCGCATCCGTGACCTCGGCGAGGCCGAGCTGGAGCGGATCCGCCGGGCGGCGGAGGACTGGCGCGGCACGGACACCGAGCGCGGCTTCTCCATGGCGCTCGGCCGCATCGGCGACCCGGCCGACGGCGACTGCCTGATCGCCACCGCGCACAAGCAGGACGACGAGCCGGGCGAGTACGGCGACCTGAAGGCGATCCTGCACTTCGTGCCGTGGGGCGAGGACGGCGTCTCGCTGGACCTGATGCGCCGCGACCGCGCCGCCGACCCGGGCATGAACGAGCTGCTGATCGTCGCCGCCCTCCAGGCCGCCCCGAAGTTCGGCATCACCCGGGTCTCGCTGAACTTCGCGATGTTCCGCTCCGCCCTCGCGCGCGGGGAGAAGATCGGCGCCGGTCCGGTGCTGCGCGCCTGGCGCGGGCTGCTGGTGTTCCTCTCGCGCTGGTTCCAGATCGAGTCGCTGTACAAGTTCAACGCCAAGTTCCAGCCGCGCTGGGAGCCGCGGTTCGTGGTCTACCGGGCCTCCGCCGACCTGCCCCGCATCGGCTTCGCCGCCATGCAGGCCGAGGGCTTCGTCGA
>NZ_JACBWZ010000638.1 GCF_013870595.1 Streptomyces sp. WELS2
AGCGGGCCGTCACCCGCGCGGCCCGCTTCCCGGGGACGTGCCCCGGCCCGTACCGGCCCCGCCGCCCCACCCCGGAGGTTTTCCGTCCGCCGCGCAGGTCACTCGGTACGGGCTGACCGGATCGTCCGCTTCGCTCTCCACCGGGAGGTCTGTCCATGAGCACCAAGGTCTCGGACCACATCCTCGAACGCCTGCGCGCTTGGGGCGTCGAGGAGGTTTTCGGCTATCCGGGCGACGGCATCAACGGACTGCTCGCCGCCTGGGGCCGCGCCGAGAACCGGCCGCGGTTCGTCCAGTCCCGGCACGAGGAGATGTCCGCCTTCGAGGCGGTCGGGTACGCGAAGTTCAGCGGGCGCATCGGCGTGTGCGCGGCGACCTCCGGACCCGGCGCCATCCACCTGCTCAACGGCCTGTACGACGCGAAGCTGGACCACGTGCCCGTGCTGGCCATCGTCGGCCAGACCAACCGGACCGCGATGGGCGGCTCCTACCAGCAGGAAGTCGACCTGCACACGCTGTACAAGGACGTCGCCTCGGAGTTCGTGGAGACCGTGACGGTGCCCGAGCAGCTGCCGAACGTGCTGGACCGGGCGATCCGCACCGCGTACGCCCGGCGCTGCCCGACCGCGCTGATCATCCCGGCCGATGTGCAGGAGCTGGACTACTCGCCGCCCACGCACGCCTTCAAGATGGTGCCGTCCAGCCTGGGGATGAGCGAGTTCACGGCGACCCCGACCGACGAGGCGCTGCGCCGTGCGGCGGACGTGCTGAACGCGGGCGAGAAGGTGGCCGTCCTGGTCGGCCAGGGCGCGGCGGGCGCGGTCGCGGAGGTGCGGGAGGTCGCCGAGCTGCTCGGCGCGGGGGTGGCTAAGGCGCTGCTCGGCAAGGACGTGCTCAGTGACGAGCTGCCGTATGTGACGGGCCCGATCGGACTCCTCGGCAGCCGTCCGTCGTACGAGCTGATGCGGGACTGCGACACGCTGCTGACCATCGGCTCGTCGTTCCCGTACACGCAGTTCATGCCGGAGTTCGGCAAGGCGCGCGCCGTGCAGATCGACATCGACGCGCACATGATCGGCATGCGCTACCCGTACGAGGTGAACCTGGTCGGCGACGCCCGGGCCACGCTGCGCCGGCTGATCCCGCTGCTGAAGGCGGAGGGGCGGAGCCGCAAGTGGTACGACACGGTGTGCGCGAACGTGAAGCGCTGGCACCAGACCATGGAGCGGCGGGCGGCGGTGGCGGCCGATCCGATCAACCCCGAGTACGTGGCCCGGGCGCTGGATCCGCTGCTGCCGGACAACGCGATCCTGACCTCGGACTCCGGTTCGGTCGCCAACTGGTACGCGCGGCACATCACGATGCGGCCGGGCATGCGCGGTTCGCTGTCCGGGACGCTGGCGACGATGGGCCCGGGGGTGCCGTACGCGATCGGGGCGAAGTTCGCGCACCCGGACCGGCCGGTGTTCGCGCTGGTCGGCGACGGCGCGATGCAGATGAACGGGCTGGCGGAGATGATCACCGCGGCCAAGTACCGGGACCTGTGGTCGGATCCGCGGCTGGTGGTGGCCGTGTGGAACAACCAGGACCTGAACCAGGTGACCTGGGAGATGCGGGCCATGGAGGGCGCCCCCGCGTTCCTGCCGTCGCAGTCGATCCCGGACGTGCACTACGCGGCGTTCGCCCGCTCGCTCGGGCTGACCGGCATCCGGGTGGAGAAGCCGGAGGAGGTGGAGGCGGCCTGGCGGGCCGGGCTGGAGGCGGACGGGCCGGCGGTGCTCGAGTTCCTCACCGATCCCGCCGTGCCGCCGATCCCTCCGCACGCGAGCTGGGACCAGATGGAGGCGACGGCCGCCTCGATCCTGAAGGGCGACGCCGACCGGGGTTCGGTGATCAAGCAGGGCCTGAAGGCGAAGGTGCAGGAGTTCCTGCCCGGCCGGGCCAAGCAGTGACCGTGCGGGCCGAGTCCCGTACCGGACGCGGGAGCCCGTGTCGGACGTGCGGTACCGGGTACGCGGTGCGGACCTTCGACCCTTGGAGGGAGATATGCAGCGAGGCAGTGACCGGCTGAACGTCCACCGGGACGACGAGATGAAGCACGAGCTGAAGGGACTGCTGCGGTCCGGCCATCCCACGCGCGTGGAGGAGTGGCACGACCCGGAGCCGGCCGCGGACGACGACCCGGAGGTCTGGAGCGGTCCGGTGGGCGGCCTCGGGTCCCCGGCGTCCCTGGAGCGGACCCGGCTGGAGCTGGCCCGGCACCTGAGCCGGCACGCCTTCCCCGCGAAGCCGGGCGAGCTGGCCCGGGCCCTGCGCCGGAGCAACGCGCCCGGCACGCTGATCGACGCCGTCACCGGTCTGCCCCACGAGGACCGGTACGAGAACCTGCAGCAGCTGGCCGAGGCGCTGGTGGGGGGCGCATGAGGCAGGGGGCACCCTGGCCGGCCCCCCGCGCCGGGGGCCAGGCGACAGAGATCGCGCGGGGCGCGACGGTCGACGTCGGCGAGGTCACGACGCGCTTCCTGCTGTACGGGCTGCTGCCCGGCTGGTTCGTGCCGGGGCTCGCCGACTGGGCGATGCACCGGCGCACCCGGATCGAGGACACGTCGGGGACGAAGGAGTCCCTGATCCACTCCCTGATGATGGCGGAGGTGGGCCTGCCCATCGCGCTCACCCTGCGCTACGAGGTCAATCCCCTGCTGCTGGCCGTGCAGCTGGGCGCGGCGGCGGTGCACGAGGCCACCGCGCTGTGGGACGTGCGGACGGCGGAGGACAGCGACCGCGAGGTCAAGCCGCTCGAACAGCACATCCACAGCTTTCTGGAGTCGCTGCCGTTCGGCGGGCTGGTCTCCCTGATGTGCCTGCACTCCGACCAGGTCCGGTCGTTGCTGCGGGGCGGGCGCGGGGACCCGGACGCCTGGCGGCTGATACCGCGCCGGCGCCCGCTGTCGCCCGGCTATCTGGCGGGCATCGGGGTCGCGATCGGCGCGTGTGTGCTGCTGCCGTACGGCGAGGAACTGCTGCGCTGCCGGCGGGCGGCCAGGGCAGGGAAACGGCGCGCCCGGGCCCACCGGGCGGCGCTGCGGAAACTGAAAGGAGCCTGAGACATGCGTATCGCGTTTCTGGTGGCACCCGAGGGCGTCGAGCAGGTCGAGCTGACCGAGCCGTGGAAGGCGGCCTCGGACGCCGGGCACGAGCCGGTGCTCGTGTCGACACAGCCGGGGAAGATCCAGGCGTTCAACCATCTGGACAAGGCGGACACCTTCCCCGTGGACGAGGTGGTGGAGCAGACGTCGGCCGGGTCCTTCGGCGGTCTGGTGCTGCCGGGCGGGGTCGCCAACCCGGACTTCCTGCGGATGGACGAGAAGGCCGTCGCCTTCGTGAAGGACTTCTTCGACCAGGGCCGGCCGGTCGCCGCGATCTGTCACGCGCCGTGGACGCTGGTGGAGGCCGATGTGGTGCGCGGCCGGGTGCTGACGTCCTGGCCGAGCCTCGAGACCGACATCCGCAACGCCGGCGGCACCTGGGTGGACGAGCAGGTCAAGATCTGCGACCACGGCTCCAACCAGCTGGTGACCAGCCGTAAGCCGGACGATCTGAAGGCGTTCTGCGACGCGTTCCTGCACGTGTTCGCCGGCGAGCCCGGCTGACCGCCGCCCGCCCGTACGC
>NZ_JACBWZ010000639.1 GCF_013870595.1 Streptomyces sp. WELS2
CGGCCTCCCGGACGTCGACCAGGGCCTGCCGGCTGACCTGTTCGATGTCGGCGACCTGCCGGGCCGCCTGCTCCGGGTGGCCGGGCAGCATCCGGCCGGCCAGCTCGCTCTTCAGCGTGATCAGCGAGAGCGAGTGGCCGAGCAGGTCGTGCAGGTCGCGGGCGAGGCGCAGGCGCTCCTCGTTGGCGGCGAGCTGGGCGACGGTGGCCCGGGCCTTGCGCAGCTCGATGGTGGTGCGCACGAGCTGGCCGACGCCGGTCATGGCGAACCCGATGAGCACGACGAGGACGACCAGGCCGCGTGCCTCCTTCTCGGCGGAGCGCATGCCGATCAGGTACATCACCAGGGCGGAGGCCGGGATGGCCCAGTAGGCGGCGCGCAGCGGCAGGGTGGCACCGAAGGCGACCGCCAGGTAGACGAACAGGCCCAGCCAGGCGCTGCCGAGGGTGTAGGCCAGGACGGGGGCGAGGATGCCGAGGACCGCGCCCAGGACGAGCACGGCACCCCGGGAGAACGGGCGGCCGATGTTGCGGAAGACCATCGTCAGATAGACCCCGACGAAGACCGCGAGGCCGCAGGAGCCCGCCACGGTGGCGGCGGTGGAGTGGCCGCCGGCGACCAGGTCCTCGACCGGTGAGCTGAGGAAGACCAGCCAGACCCCGATCCACAGGGACTTGACCAGCAGATCGCGCCGGCTGGTGGGCGGCCAGCCCACGGGGGTGTGCCGCGGCATCGCGGTGTGCCGGTCTTCCGTCGTCGTGCCGCTCACGCCTTCAGCGTGTCCTTTCGGTACAGCCAGGCCGCGCCGCCCGCGAACAGGACGAAGGACACGACGAGCACGGCGATGTCCCGGGCGTGCGGGGCCTGGCTCTGTTCGATGGCCCGTCCCAGGGCAGCGTACGCGTGGGTGGGCAGCCACCGGGCGATGTCCTGGAGCCACTGCGGGAAGGTGGTGGTGGGCATCCACAGGCCGCCCAGCATGGACAGCCCGAAGTAGATGATCATGGTGATGGGGCGGACCGCGTCGCCGGACGCCAGGTAGCCGAGGGCCACGCCGAGCGCGGCGAAGACCAGGCTGCCGGCCCAGACGGCGCCGCTCAGCGCGAGCCACTGCCAGGCGTCGAGGCGTACGTCCTTCACCACGGCGGCGACCGCGAACACGATGACGATGGACGGCAGGCTGACCACGGCCGCGCCGGCGGTCTTGGCGAGGACGTAGCCGCGCCCGGGCAGCGGGGTCAGCCGCAGCTGCCGTACCCACCCGTTCTCGCGCTCCTTGGCGATGCGCTCGCTGTTGCCCATGAGCGTGGCGGTCAGGGCGCCGAAGGAGGCCATGGAGACCATCATGTACGTCGGCAGGGTCAGCCCCGTGCCGTCGACCTCGGTGTGGCTGTCGGCGTTGCCCGCGATCAGCAGGAACAGGGCCGAGGGGTAGATCACGGTGAAGAACAGGAACTTGCGGTTGCGCAGGGCGCGTACGAGTTCCAGCTTGATCAGGCTGTTCACTGCTGCTTCGCCTCCTCGGCGGCGGTGATGGCGACGAAGGCCTGCTCCAGGCCGAGGCCGGCGACTTCGAGGTTGCGGGGGTAGAGGCCGAGGCCGTACAGGGCGTGCACGGTGGCGTCGGCGTCGGCGGACTGGATGCGGACGGTCTGGCCCGAGACGTCGATCCGGGTGACGGACGGCAGGGCGCCGAGGGCGCTCTCGTCGATGGCGCCGTCCAGGTCGAAGGAGACGCGGCGGGCGCCCGCCCTGGCCTTGATCTCGGCGGCGGTGCCGTCGGCGAGGAGGCGGCCCCGGTGCAGCACCAGGACCCGGTCGGCGATGGCGTCGGCCTCTTCCAGGTAGTGGGTGGCGAACAGCACCGTACGGCCCTGGTCGGCCTGCTCGCGCATGGTGGCCCAGAAGGCCTGGCGGGCGGAGACGTCCATGCCGGTGGTCGGCTCGTCCAGGATGATCAGGTCGCTGTCGCCGGCGGTGGCGAGGGCGAACCGGACCCGCTGGGCCTGCCCGCCGGACAGCTTGTCGGCCTTGCGGTCGGCGATCTGGGTGAGGCCCGCGCGCGCCAGCACGTCGGCGACCGGGTACGGCCGCGGGTGCAGCGAGCAGGCCAGCTTCACCAGTTCGGCGACGGTGACCCCGTCCGTCAGCCCGCCGCTCTGCAGCATGGCCCCGACCCGGCCGGCCACGATGGCCTCGCGCGGGGTCGTGCCGAACAGGCCGACCGAGCCGCTGTCGGGCTGCTTCAGCCCGAGGAGCAGGTCGAGGGTGGTGGACTTGCCGGCCCCGTTCGGGCCGAGGAGGGCGACGGTCTCGCCCGGGTACAGGCGCAGCGAGAGGCCGTCCACGGCCCGCACGCTCCCGTACGTCTTGGTCACCTGGTCGAACCCGACCACCGGGGTGGTGGTGGCCGGTACCGCTGTCGTCGTCATGGCATCCATGCTGGCGGCAGGGGGCGGGCGGGCGGCAGTGCCGTGGGTCCTGACCGCCGGGTGACAGATGTCATGCCCGGCGGGTGACGGTACGGCGAGGGGCGCCCCCGGCGGGGACGCCCCTGGCCGCCGGTGCGGTGACTAGCTCGGGTTCGTGTCGATGATCCCGACCCGGTTGGTCCTGCTCATCAGGGCGGGCCGCAGCGCGGCGTAGACGTCCTCGGGGGTGACGGCCGTCTTCTTGCCGTTGCCCCGGGTGATGAGCACCCCGTCGAAGGCCTGGCCGTACAGCTCCTCGAGGGCGGCCAGGTCGGGCTTGTCGACCAGCTTGCCGTCGACGGCCGTGACCCGGAGGAACTTCCACAGCGAGTTCTGCGGGCTGAAGGGCACCGAGTGGGCCGCGTCCACCTGGACCGTCACCCGGCCCGACATCGCGGGCTCGGCGAACTCCTTCATCATCCGGTCGACCTCGGCGTTGGAGACCGTCGGCTGCCGGGTGGTGGTCGGCACGGCGACCGGGGTGGCGTTGCCCGTCTCCACCAGCGCCCGGTAGGCCTGTTCGACCGCCTGGGCGGAGTGTTCGGCGTCGACGGCCTTGCCCCCCTTGCCGTAGACGGGCACGGCCTTGCCGGACTTGAACTCGATGGTGCCGTCGGTGGCCACGCCCGCGCCCGCCTGCGAGCCGCCGCCGGCCTGCTGGAGCGCGGCGTGCAGCTTTTCCTCGTCCACCGGCATGACCGGGGCGACCACGCGCTTCTGCCCGAACAGGGAGCCGACGACGTGGACCGGGTTGTAGTCGCTGTGCGCGGCCTCGCTGACGGTGGCCTGGTAGTCGAACTGGAGGCCCGCGTTCTCCGGGGTGAGGGTGACGGTCTTGCCGCCGACGGCGAGCTTGAGCGGCTTGTCGACCCGCTTGCCGAAGGCGTCGTCCAGCTTCTTGACCGCGTCGTCGCGGGTGCCGCCGCCGATGTCGACCCCGAGCACGGTGGTGCCCTTGGGCACGTCGCTGTGGTTCATCAGCAGTCCGGCGCCGTAGGCACCGCCCGCGATGACGACCACGGCGGCGACCAGCAGCATCAGCTTGCTGCGGCCCTTCTTCTTCGGCCTGGCCGCCTTGGGGGCGGGGGCCGGCTCGGGCTTGGGGGCGGGCGCGGCGGGTGCCGACGGGCCGCCTGGCACAGGCCGAGGCGGTCGACGCCGTACTCGGTGAGGTGGAAGGCG
>NZ_JACBWZ010000064.1 GCF_013870595.1 Streptomyces sp. WELS2
CGGGAAGTCCCCGCCGACCGCTGGGACGCGGCGGAGCACACCGGCGAGGCGACGGACACCCCCGGCGCGGGCACCCGGTGGGGCGGCTTCCTCGACGGCGCGGACCGGTTCGACGCGGCCTTCTTCGGCATCTCCCCGCGCGAGGCCACCGCGATGGACCCGCAGCAGCGGATCACGCTGGAACTGGGCTGGGAGGCACTGGAAGACGCCGGAATCCTCCCCGAGTCGCTGCGCGGCACCGACGCCGGCGTCTTCGTCGGCGCGATCTGGGACGACTACGCCACGCTGGCCCGCCGCCGGGGCACCAGCGGCATCACCCCGCACACCCTCACCGGCCTCCAGCGCGGCATCATCGCCAACCGCCTCTCCTACGTCCTCGGGCTGCGCGGCCCCAGCCTGACCGTGGACAGCGGCCAGTCCTCCTCCCTCACCGCCGTCCACCTGGCCTGCGAGAGCCTGCGCGGTGGCGAGACCCGCGTCGCCCTCGCCGGCGGCATCAACCTCGACCTGGTGCCCGAAAGCGCCCTGACCGTCGCCGAGTTCGGGGCCCTGTCACCGGACGGCCGCTGCTTCACCTTCGACAGCGGCGCCAACGGCATCGTGCGCGGCGAGGGCGGCGGCCTGATCGTCCTCAAGCGGCTGTCCGACGCGCTCGCCGACGGCGACCGCGTCCACTGCCTCATCCGCGGCAGCGCCGTCAACAACGACGGCGGCGGTGGCGGCTACTCGGACGAACCCCCCTTCTAAGCCTTCGGGCCAGGCCTTCCGGGCCGGTCCGGGCCGAGGGCGGGTCGTACCCCCACTTCTTGATCACACAGGAGAATCACCATGGCGAAGCCGCCTGTGCGCAAGCCGAAGAAGAAGGTCTGCGCTTTCTGCAAGGACAAGGTCACGTACGTGGACTACAAGGACACGAACATGCTGCGGAAGTTCATTTCCGACCGCGGCAAGATCCGTGCCCGCCGCGTGACCGGCAACTGCACGCAGCACCAGCGTGACGTCGCCACGGCCGTCAAGAACAGCCGTGAGATGGCGCTGCTGCCCTACACCTCCACCGCGCGATAAGGGAAGGGTGACCGACTCATGAAGATCATCCTCACCCACGAGGTCTCCGGCCTCGGTGCCGCGGGCGACGTCGTCGACGTCAAGGACGGTTACGCTCGCAACTACCTGATCCCGCGGAAGTTCGCGATCCGCTGGACCAAGGGTGGCGAGAAGGACGTCGAGCAGATCCGCCGCGCCCGCAAGATCCACGAGATCCAGACCATCGAGCAGGCCAACCAGGTCAAGGCCCAGCTCGAGGGCGTCAAGGTCCGCCTGGCCGTCCGCTCCGGCGACTCCGGCCGTCTCTTCGGTTCCGTCACCCCGGCCGACATCGCGTCCGCGATCAAGGCTTCCGGTGGCCCCGAGGTCGACAAGCGCCGCATCGAGCTCGGTGCTCCGATCAAGACCCTGGGCGCCCACGAGACGTCCGTGCGTCTGCACCCCGAGGTTGCCGCCAAGGTCAACATCGAGGTCGTCGCGGCCTGATCGCCGCGTGATCGCAACGCTCGCTTGAGCCGTTGAGAGGGGCCGTGTCCGCGAAGGATGCGGCCCCTCTGGCATGTCCGTGTGCCCTGGGTCAGGGGCCACCGCGGCATGTTTCACGTGAAACGGACGGCGGCCGGAAGCGGTGCGACAGTCAGCGGGTCGCGCCCGTCACGATCCAGCGGCCCGAGCGGGTGCGCAGCCACAGCGTCAGCATGCGCACCGCCATCATCAGGGCCATCGCCGCCCAGACCGCGGTCAGCCCGCCGCCGAGCGTGGGCACCAGCAGGGCCACCGGTGCGAATACCGCCAGGGTGACGACCATGGCCCAGGCCAGATAGGGGCCGTCCCCCGCACCCATCAGGACACCGTCCAGGACGAAGACGATCCCGCAGACGGGCTGGGCGAGCGCCACGAGCAGCAGGGCCGGCAGTGCGGCGTCCTTCACCCCGGGGTCGCTGGTGAACAGCGGCAGGAAGAGCGGTCGCGTGACCACCACGAGCACGCCCAGGACGACACCGGTCGCGATGCCCCACTGGACCATGCGACGACAGGCCTGGCGGGCTCCCTGGGCATCGTCCGCACCGAGGTAGCGGCCGATGATGGCCTGCCCGGCGATCGCTATCGCGTCGAGCGCGAAGGCCAGCAGGCTCCACAGGGAGAGGATGATCTGGTGCGCGGCGATGTCGGCGTCCCCGAGGCGGGCCGCGACCGCCGTGGCGATCATGGTCATCGCCCGCAGGGAGAGCGTACGGACGAGAAGGGGCACGCCGGCCTGGGCCGAGGCCCGGATTCCGGCGGCGTCGGGCCGGAGCGAGGCGCCGTGCCGACGGGCCCCGCGGACGACCACCGTGAGATAGACGGCGGCCATGCCGCACTGCGCGATGACCGTGCCCCAGGCCGAGCCGGCGATGCCCAGTCCGGCGCCGTAGACCAGTCCGGCGTTGAGGGCGGCGTTGGCGACGAAGCCGGCGACGGCGACGTAGAGCGGGGTTCGGGTGTCGTGCAGACCGCGCAGTACCCCGGTCGCGGCCAGGACGATGAGCATCGGCGGGATGCCCAGCGCGGAGATGCGCAGATAGGTGGTGGCGTAGGGTGCCGCGGTGGACGAGGCGCCGAAGAGGTCGACGATGCCGGGGGCCAGCGGCAGGAAGACGGCGATGACGGCGGTGCCGAGCAGCAGCGCCAGCCAGATGCCGTCCATGCCCTGCCGGAGCGCTGCCGGGAGATCGCCGGCGCCCATGCGGCGGGCCACCGCGGCGGTGGTGGCGTAGGCGAGGAAGACGAAGACGCTCACGGCGGTGGTCAGGAGCGCCGAGGCGACGCCGAGACCGGCCAGTTGGGCGGTCCCGAGGTGGCCGACGATCGCACTGTCGGCCATGACGAAAAGAGGCTCGGCGACTAGGGCACCGAAGGCGGGCACGGCCAGCGCGACGATTTCCCGGTCGTGCCGCCGCCGGGTTGCCTGGATCATGTCTGGAGCCTCTGTCATGCGCATCAATCTAATCGTCCACAGGTAAGAGATGCAATCGTCTAGTGCTCCTTACCTTTCGTCTCGGGCCGTGTCGTTTCGGGTACCGTTCGAAGCGATCTTGGCCCGACCGGGGAAGTTTTTCTTCTGCACAGCCAGTGGATCACAAAGTCGCAGGTCAGAGGCGTGTTGCCGGGAAGATCGAGGGCTTGTTCACAGGGCTGTCCACCGGGTCGTGCACAGGTTTCGGCGAGTTCTCCACAGCAACGGGCCCGTCGTCCACATGGCCTGTGGATAACCAGATTGGCTGACGGTGCCGACGGGCCTACCGTGGTGCGGCGCCCGCTCCTTCCCACGGCCCGGCGAGTGACCCTCTTCCGGCCCGGGATCCGTCACAAATCCGACGCGCGAGAACCGGAGTCGGGCTTCTCGAATTGTCAGTGTCGTGCCGTACAAAAGAGGCCACGGCGAGGTCCGCCGTGCGGACGGGAGGAGGTGGCTCGGTGAGCATTTCCGAGCCCTTGGACGATCCGTGGGCCGACAGCGGACCCAGCGATCGTCTGCCGGCCTCCCGCCGGCGGGGTGACGGCGCCCGGGGCCGGGACGAGCAGCACGACCGGGGCCGGGAGTCCGGCGCCTGGGACGGCGGTTCCTCCTCCTTCGAGCGGGTGCCGCCGCAGGACCTGGACGCCGAGCAGTCCGTACTGGGCGGCATGCTGCTGTCCAAGGACGCCATCGCCGACGTCGTGGAGATCCTCAAGGGCCACGACTTCTACAAGCCCGCGCACGAGACGATCTACCAGGCCATCCTGGACGTCTACGCCAAGGGCGAGCCGGTGGACCCGATCACCATCGCCGCCGAGCTGACCAAGCGCGGCGAGATCAACAAGGTCGGCGGCGCGGCGTATCTGCACACCCTCGTCCAGACGGTTCCGACGGCGGCCAACGCCGAGTACTACGCGGAGATCGTCCACGAGCGGGCCGTCCTGCGCCGCCTCGTCGAAGCCGGTACGCGCATCACACAGATGGGGTACGCGGCCGACGGCGACGTGGACGAGATCGTCAACCGCGCCCAGGCCGAGATCTACGCCGTCACCGAGCAGCGCACCAGCGAGGACTACCTCCCGCTCGGCGACATCATGGAGGGCGCCCTCGACGAGATCGAGGCGATCGGCTCCCGCAGCGGCGAGATGACGGGCGTGCCCACCGGGTTCACCGACTTCGACTCCCTCACGAACGGCCTCCACCCCGGGCAGATGATCGTCATCGCGGCCCGCCCCGCCATGGGTAAGTCGACGCTCGCGCTGGACTTCGCCCGGGCCGCCTCCATCAAGCACAACCTGCCGAGCGTGATCTTCTCGCTCGAAATGGGGCGCAACGAGATCGCGATGCGTCTGCTGTCCGCCGAGGCCCGCGTCGCCCTGCACCACATGCGGTCCGGCACGATGACGGATGAGGACTGGACGCGGCTCGCCCGTCGGATGCCGGACGTGTCGGCCGCACCGCTCTACATCGACGACTCCCCGAATCTGTCGATGATGGAGATCCGGGCCAAGTGCCGGCGCCTGAAGCAGCGCAACGACCTGAAGCTCGTCGTCATCGACTACCTCCAGCTGATGCAGTCCGGCGGTTCCAAGCGCGCCGAGAGCCGCCAGCAGGAGGTCTCGGACATGTCCCGTAACCTCAAGCTGCTCGCCAAGGAGCTGGAGATCCCGGTCATCGCGCTCTCCCAGCTCAACCGTGGCCCCGAGCAGCGCACCGACAAGAAGCCGATGGTGTCCGACCTGCGTGAGTCCGGCTCCATCGAGCAGGACGCCGACATGGTCATCCTGCTGCACCGCGAGGACGCCTACGAGAAGGAGTCCCCGCGCGCGGGCGAGGCGGACCTGATCGTCGCCAAGCACCGAAACGGCCCCACGGCCACCATCACGGTCGCCTTCCAGGGCCACTACTCCCGTTTCGTGGACATGGCCCAGACCTGACGCCCTCGAGACTCGGCCCGGGCGGCGGCCACGGAACAGGGTCCCGGAGCACAATGCGCGCCACTATGGTGGGCCGATGGTGTCGATCAAGCGGTTCCAGGTCACCTTCGACTGCGCGGAACCGGAGCGGCTCGCGCGATTCTGGTGCGAGGTGCTTGGGTACGTCGTGCCGCCGCCCCCGGAGGGGTTCGCCTCCTGGGACGACTTCGACCGCTCGCTGCCGCCGGAGGCCCAGGGTTCGCGATACGCCTGCGTCGATCCCTCCGGCGTGGGACCGCGACTGTTCTTCCAGCGTGTTCCCGAAGGGAAGGTCGTCAAGAACCGGGTGCATCTTTGCGTGCGGGTCGGCACCGGGCTCGTCGGTGAGGAGCGTCTGGCCGCGCTCGAAGCCGAGTGCGCGCGACTGGTCCCGCTGGGGGCGGTACGCCAGCGACTGCTGTACGACGGCCATGATGCGTGCATCGTGATGCAGGACATCGAGGGCAACGAGTTCTGTCTGGACTGACGAGTTCTGTCTGGGCTGAGGGGCCCGCGAACGCGACGAGCCGTACGACGGCAGGCGGTGCCACGGCGGTCCGGGCACGGGTAAATGGATTCGACGGCCGCCGTCGGCACGGGATGGACTGGGCGCATGACGACATCTCAGGAATCGCTGCTGCCGGGCACCCGGCGTGCGCTGCTGCACCGGATCGCCGTCGCGCAGGCCGAGGGACGGGCTCCGTCGCTGGTGGCCGCCGTCGTACGGGACGGGCGGGCCGTGTGGCACGGGTCGCGGACCTCGGTGGACGGACACGGGCCGGACGAGACAGTGCAGTACCGGATCGGGTCCATCACCAAGACCTTCACGGCAGTGCTGGTGCTGCGGCTGCGTGACGAGGGCCTGCTCGACCTCGGTGATCCGCTGGAGAAGCATCTGCCGGGCACCGGCGTGGGGGAGGTGACCGTCGCCGAGCTGCTCGCCCACACTTCGGGGCTGGCGGCCGAATCACCGGCGCCCTGGTGGGAGCGGACACCCGGCTCGCTGCGGCCCGAGCTGAGCGATGTGCTGGGCGAACAGCCCCTGCTGCACCCTTCCGGACGGCGGCACCACTACTCCAACCCGGGGTACACCCTGCTCGGCGCCCTGGTGGAGGAGGTGCGCGGCGCCCCTTGGGAGCGGGTGCTGCGCGAGGAGGTCCTGGAGCCGCTCGGTCTGCACCGGACGAGTACGCAACCGCAGGCGCCGCACGCGGGCGGCTGGGCCGTGCACCCGTGGGCCGACGCGATGCTGCCCGAGCCGCTGGAGGACCTGGGCCGGATGGCGCCGGCCGGCCAGCTCTGGTCGACCACCGGGGACCTGGCGCGGTTCGCCGCGTTTCTGGTCCGGGGAGACGACCGGGTCCTCGGCGCACGGTCGGTGGCGGAGATGCGGATGCCCGCGGCGCCGGCCGAGAGCACGGACGTGGCGGACGGGGTCACGTACGGCCTCGGGCTGCAGATCCAGCACCGGGACGGCCGGTTGCTCGTCGGACACTCCGGTTCGCTGCCGGGCTTCCTGGCGAACCTCACCATCAGCGTGGCGGACGACGTGGCCGCGGTGGTGCTCACCAACTGCACCAGCGGGCCGCTGCCGGGCGCTGTGGCGGCGGACCTGGTGCGGATCGTCGCCGAGGCGGAACCCCGCATCCCCGAGCCCTGGCGGCCGCTGCGCGAGGTCGATCCGGCGGTACTGGACCTGGTGGGGCAGTGGTACTGGGGGACGCACGCTTTCGGTCTGCGCGCGAGTGCCGACGGACTGCTCTCCCTGGCGCCGCTGACCGGGGGAGGCCGCCGGGCCCGCTTCCAGGCGAACGGGGACGGTACCTGGACCGGGCTGGAGGGCTACTACGCCGGTGAGCTGCTGCGGCCCGTGCGGCACCCGGACGGGTCTGTGAGCCATCTCGACCTCGGCTCGTTCGTGTTCACTCGTCAGCCGTACGATCCCGGGGCCGCGGTACCCGGGGGCGTGGATGCCCAGGGGTGGCGGGGCATCGGCTAGTCCCTGGCCGGGCAGGGGTGTGTTTCACGTGAAACACACCCCTTTGGCCGTCGCGGCGCCCCGGAGCACGGTCAGAGCCGCAGTTTGAAGCCCTCGTGCGAGGCAGTGAAGCCCAGCCGTTCGTAGAAGCGGTGGGCGTCGGTCCGTGTCTTGTCGGACGTCAGCTGCACCATCCGGCACCCGAGCCGCCGGGAGGTGTCGATCGCCCACTCGATCAGCCTGCCGCCCAGTCCGCCGCCCCGTTCGTCGGCGTGGATGCGCACGGCCTCGATGAGCGCGCGGGTGGCTCCCTGATGCGAGAGGCCGGGGATGATCGTGAGTTGCAGGGTGCCGATGACACGGTCCTCGCGCGCGGCGACGACGAGGTGCTGGTTCGGGTCGGCGGCAAGGCGTTCCAGCGCGGTCCGGTACGGCGTCAGGTCATCCGGTGACTCGCGCTGGGCGCCGAGCGGATCATCGGCGAGCATCGCGACGATCGCCGGAAGGTCGTCGGCGGTCGCGGCGCGTATCTCAAGATCTCCCATCCGGGCACCCTACGCGGGCATGCTCAGCGACTCCACCACCCGGACCAGCGGAGCCAGTTCGGGGCTCTTCGCGGCGTCGTCCAGGGCCTCACGCAGGGCGGCGTCATTGGTGGGACGCGCCTCTTCCAGCAGGTGCAGGCCCGCCTCGGTGACGTTGGTGTAGATGCCTCGCCGGTCCGTGGGGCAGAGATAGCGCTCCAGCAGTCCGCGGTCCTCCAGCCGGCTCACCAGGCGGGTGGTGGCGCTCTGGCTGAGTACGACCGCGTCGGCGACCTGCTTCATCTGCAGATGTCCGCCTTCGCCGGCGTGCTGCCTGCTGAGCACGTCCAGCAGCGAGTACTCGCGCACGCTCAGATCGTGCTTGGTCTGCAGGGCGCGTTCGATGTGCGCCTCGATCCTTCCGTGCAGCGCAGAAAGGGCGCACCAGCCCTGGGCGAGGGCGGTGAGCGCTGGGTCCGTCGCTGTCATTGGCGTTTCCTCCGTCCCGGAGCGGCTCTCACAAGAGTAGAGCACCGCCGCAATAGTCGGCGCTTGCAATTAGCCAGCGTCTGCAATTATTGTGGACGCACGCTAAGAGCTCCTGCAATCTTCTGGGAAGGTGTACCCCACATGCCTCTCGCGCTTCTGGCCCTCGCGATCGGGGCCTTCGGAATCGGAACGACCGAGTTCGTGATCATGGGCTTGCTGCCCGAGGTCGCGAGCGACTTCGGGGTCTCCATCCCCACGGCGGGCCTGCTCGTGACCGGCTACGCCCTCGGCGTGGTCATCGGTGCCCCGATCATGACCGTGCTCGGCACCAAGGTCCCGCGCAAGCGCATGCTGATGCTGCTGATGGGCCTCTTCATCGCCGGCAACCTGCTCTCCGCGGTGGCCCCGGCATTCGCGGTCATGCTGATCGGACGGGTGATCGCCTCTCTCGCCCACGGCGCCTTCTTCGGCATCGGTTCGGTGGTCGCCGCCGAGCTGGTCGCACCGGACAAGAAGGCCGGAGCCATCGCCATGATGTTCACCGGTCTGACCATCGCCAATGTCGTCGGCGTGCCGCTGGGCACGCTCATCGGTCAGAGCATCGGCTGGCGCGTCACCTTCGGCATCGTCGCCGCGCTCGGCGTCGTCGGCCTCGCCGGTATCGCCAAGCTCGTTCCCGAGCTGCCCCGTCCGCAGGGCGTGCGGCTGCGCCACGAGCTGGCCGCCTTCAAGAACGCCCAGGTGCTGCTCGCCATGGCGATGACCGTCCTCGGCTTCGGCGGTGTCTTCGCGGCCATCACCTACATCGCGCCGATGATGACCCACGTCGCCGGATTCTCCGACGGATCGGTCACCTGGCTGCTGGTCCTGTTCGGCCTCGGCATGGTCGGCGGCAACCTCGTCGGCGGCAGGTTCGCCGACCGCGCCCTGATGCCCATGCTGTACGTCTCCCTGGGAGCCTTGGCCGTCGTCCTGGCGCTGTTCACGCTCACCGCGCATCACAAGATCGCTGCGGCGGTGACCATCGCGCTGATCGGAGCGCTGGGCTTCGCCACCGTGCCGCCGCTGCAGAAGCGCGTCCTCGACCAGGCGCACGGTGCCCCGACGCTCGCCTCCGCCGTGAACATCGGAGCCTTCAACCTGGGCAACGCCCTGTCCGCCTGGCTCGGCGGTGTCGTCATCGCGGCCGGCTTCGGCTACACGTCCCCCAACTGGGTCGGCGCCGCCCTCGCCGCTGCCGCACTGCTCCTCGCCTTCCTCTCGGCCGCCCTGGAGCGCCGGGACGGTACGCGCGGCACCGTGGTCGCCTCCGGCACGCCGGCCGAGCGGCGGACCGCCGTCCACCACTGAGCCGCCCCCACTCCCCTTCACCACAGACGTCCGTACCGGGGCCCCGTCCCGGTACGGCAAGCACCCACCTCAAGCACCAAGGAGACAGCTCCATGAGCACCACCACCGTCGCCCCGCTCACCACCGAGGACGCCGAGCTGCTCGTCGCCACGGCCCGCCGGGCGGCAGAGGACGCCGGAGTCACCGTCAGCGTCACCGTCCTGGACGCCGGTGGGCACCTGCTCGCCTTCCGCCGGGACGACCGGGCGGTGCTGATCTCCGGTGAGACCAGCACCCGCAAGGCCTACACGGCCCTCCAGCTGAACGCGCCCACCGCCGACCTCGTCGACGCCGTCCAGCCCGGCGGCCTCTTCCACACCCTGCCCACCGCTCTCGACCGGCCCCTGCTGTTCATCGCCGGCGGTGTCCCCGTCCGCCGGAACGGCCGGCTGATCGGCGCCGTCGGTGTCGGCGGCGGTGCGCCGGAGCAGGACCACGGATTCGCCACCGCGGCCGTGGAGGCGCTCGCCTGACCCGGCAGCCGTCCTCGTGACGCCGGCTCCGCCGCTTTCGACGGCGGGGCCGGCGCGCGTCCGTACGCGGGTCAGCCCGCGGCGACGGTCAGGGGTGCGAACCGCCGGGTCCAGTCCCCCGGCAGGTCCGGGATGCCGTAGGTCATCACCGCGTTGAAGGCCACGGAGGCCATCCCCCGCTCCTTGGCCCAGGCCAGCAGCTCCTCGTGACGCACGTCGATGTCGGTGCGCAGGGGGCGCTCGGTACGGGCCGCCAGTGAGGCGATGAGCGCCTTGGCGGTCTCCGTGTCCCGCGCGATCAGCGGGCCGACGACATGGGTGTCCATGTTGGGCCACGCGGCGGTGTAGCCGATGAGCCGGCCGCCCTCCTCGGCGACCCGCAACTGATCGGCGAAGGCGGGCAACCGGGTGATGAGGGCTGTGCGATCGGCGCCGAACACCTCCTCGTCGAGGCGCACGATCGCCGGGAGGTCCTCCGCGGTGGCGGCGCGCGTGACGATCGCGGACTCCGGGCCACCGGGAGTGAAGCGGCCCCTCAGCATCTCGGCCCGGCCCGTGACCTTGAAGCCCAGCTCCTCGTAGAGGGGGCGGCCGTTGGGGGTGGCGTGCAGGGTCAGGGGGGTGGTCCCCATGGCCGAGACGACGTGCCGCATCAAACGGCGTCCGACCCCTTGACGGGCATGGCGCCCGGCCACCAGGACCATGCCGATGGCCCCGAGGTCCGGCCGCCCCCATCCGCCGTACTCCGTGACGACGCACGCGGCGACCAGACCGCCCTCGGGGTCGTCGATGCCGTATCCCTTCCCGGCGGTGAGGAGGAAGCCCCACTTGTGTTCCTCGCGTGGCCACCCCCGGTCTTCGGACAGGTCGGCGCAGGCGGTGAGATCGCGAAGCGTCAGACGGCGAATGGGCAGATGGGTGAGGGAAGGAGTTGGCACGCAGGTCAGGCTGTCCGAACGGCGCCCTCGCCGTCCAGCTGTTTCGATGCAGACGCACGTGCTTTTGGCCATCTCATGGTCATCCGTACAACCGTCGGACAGCTGTGCGGTGTTTCACGTGAAACATCACACCCCGTTAGCCTCGGCGCCATGACCAGACTCCACCTGTTCGACATGGATGGGACGTTGCTGCACGGGACCACCGCTCCGCTGGAGATATCGCGCCAGTTGGGTCTGGAAAGCGAGACGGTGGCCTTGGAGCGCGCGATCGCGGACGGGCGGATCGGACCGCCGGAGTATGCCGCGCAGGTGTACGACCTGTGGTCCGGCCTGACCGACGCGCATGTGCGGGCCGCGTTCGAGGCGGCTCCCTGGCTGGCCCGGATCCGCGAGGTGTGGGCGCAGATCAGGAGCGCGGGCGAATACTGCGCGGTGGTGTCCCTCTCGCCCTCCTTCTTCGTCGAACGCCTGCTGGACTGGGGTGCCCACGCGGCCCACGGCTCCCGTTTCCCGGCCGTACCGTTCACCGAGCCCGTCGACCCGTCCGGGGTGCTCAACGCGGCCGCCAAGGTGGCCATCGCGGAACGGCTCTGCGCCGAATTCGGCGTGACCCGGGCGGACTGCGTGGCGTACGGCGACTCGGCGTCGGACAAGGAGTTGTTCGCCGCCGTACCGGTGTCCGTGGCGGTCAACGCCGACGCCCACGTGGCCGGCCTCGCCACCCATTCCTACTCGGGCCTGGACCTGTGGGAGGCCTATGAACTGGTCGGACCGGCGCGGTAGTCCTCGGAGACGCCTTCCGGGCCCAGACCGCGCTTCCTGTTCCCTGACCCGGCTCACCCGAGGTCGGGAGCGTGCATGGCCCGCACCCCCTCGATGTTCCCGTCCAGGTAGTGGCGCAGCGACAGCGGGACGAGGTGGACGGAGGCGATACCGACGCGGGTGAACGGGACGCGGACGATCTCGTACTCACCGGCCGGCTCCTCGACTTCGGGGCCGTGCCGCAGGGACGGGTCCATGGACTCCAGCCGGCAGACGAAGAAGTGCTGCACCTTCACCCCGGTCGCACCGCCGTCCTCGCCGATGTGCTCCACCGTGTCCACGAAACACGGCACCACGTCGGTGATCTTGGCGCCGAGCTCCTCGTACACCTCCCGGTGCAGGGCATCCACGACGGTCGAGTCCCCGGGTTCCACCCCGCCACCGGGAGTGACCCAGTAGGGATCGACGCCGGGCTTGGTGCGCTTGATCAGGATCAGGTCGTCACCGTCCAGGAGAACGGCACGGGCGGTGCGCTTGACCACGGGTCGGACGGTCATGGGAGAAATGTGGCCCCGCTGGTTCCACGTGAAACATCGCAAAGCGCCACGAGCCGACCGCTGTGTGTGCACTCCACCCGTGCGCCTCAGCACCAGGCCGCGGCCGCACGCTGGAGCCACTCGTGGGCCCGCGCGACATGGGGCAGGGCGAGTGTCCCGGTCCGCACCACCAGGAAGTACGTGCGCAACGGCGCCACCACCGGGTCGAGCAGGGTGACGACCGCGCCGTCCTCCAGGGGGTGCGCGCACAGATAACGGGGCAGCACCGCCATCCCGGCCCCGGCGATCGCACAGGAGAGCACCGCTCGCAGATCCGGGACGATCACCGTGCCCGTGGCGGCCGGGGCACAGTCGAAGACGGAAGCCCAGTAGCGCGAGACGAACGGCAGCGACTCGTGGACGTCGATGACGGGCAGGTCTTCCAGGGCCGGCGCGCCCTTGAGCCGCACGCTGTCCGCACCGATCCGTTCCGCCCAGCGCGGAGCCGCGACCAGCACCTGTTCCTCGTCGCACAGCGGAGTGGCGGACAGCAGGGCACCGCGCGGCCGGGTCGTGCTGACGGCCAGGTCGTGCCGGCCGCAGGACAGCCCCTCCAGCGTCTCCTCCGCCGTGCCGAAGGAGACGCGCAACGTGAAGCCCTGGCCGTCGTCGCCGTTCAGCCGGGTGAGGGCGGGCAGTACGCGTTCGGTGGTGAACTCCGGAGGGCCGGCCAGGTAGAGCGTCCGTGACGAGGAGTCGTCGTCCAGCTCGCTCTCCGCTATCCCCACCAGGGCGTCGAGATGCGGCGCGGCCCGGTGGGCGAGTTCGTCACCGATGGTCGTCGGGGTCACTCCCCGCGCCTGACGGAGGAAGAGCGGCCGGCCGAGCTGGCGCTCCAGCGTGCGGATCTGCGAGGTGACGGCCGGCTGGGAGAGGCCGAGCAGAGCTGCGGCGCGGGTGAAGGAACCAGCCCTGTGGACGGTGACGAAGGTCCGCAGCAAGGCCAGATCCATGGCGTGCCCTCCCTGTCCCTGCCTTCCTCGCCCTTCGGCCGGCCGCCAGGCAGGCACCAACTATAAATATGTCGATACGTCCCTGTCGCTACCGTGATTGGACACTGACTGAGAGTCAACTAGCCTTGTCCGGGCGGTCTTTCCACCCGGGCCGCAGACGGTCCGAGCCACGAGGGGGGAGGCTCGGACCGTCCGGGACCGGCGGCCGGTCACCGCCGAAGGGACTACTCGGCGGACTCCTCCAGGGCGCGCAGGACATCGGCCACCAGGTCCTCCGGGTCCTCCGCGCCGACGGACATCCGGATGAAGCCCTCCGGGACGTCGTCCCCGCCCCAGCGGCGGCGGCGCTCGGCCGTGGAGCGCACTCCGCCGAAGCTCGTCGCGTCCTCCACCAGGCGCAGCGCCGTGAGGAAACGCTCGGCACGCGCGCGCGTGGGCAGCGTGAAGGACACGACACAGCCGTAGCGGCGCATCTGCCGTGCCGCGACCGGGTGCGAGAGATCGTCGGGCAGGCCCGGGTAGCGCAGCCCGGAGACCTCGGGCCGCTCGCGCAGTGCCTCGGCGACCGCGAGGGCGGTGGCGTTCTGCCGGTCGACGCGCAGCTGGAGCGTGGCGATGGACCGGTGCGCGAGCCAGGCCTCCATGGGCCCGGAGATCGCGCCGACGATCTTGCGCCAGCGGCGCACGGCGGCCATCGCCTCGGCGTCACGGCCGGCCACGTAGCCCAGCAGGACATCCCCGTGCCCGGTGAGCTGCTTGGTGCCGCTGGCCACGGAGAAGTCGGCGCCCAGTTCCAGCGGGCGCTGCCCGAGCGGGGTGGCGAGGGTGTTGTCCACGGCGACCAGCGCCCCACGCGCGTGTGCCGCCTCGGCCAGTCGCCGGATGTCGCAGACGTCGAGCCCGGGGTTCGACGGGGACTCGATCCACAGCAGGCGCGCCCCGTCCAGCAGCTCCAGTTGGGCGTCGCCGCCGGTTGGCGCGGTGCGCACCTCGATGCCGTAGGCCTCCAGCTGGGCGCGGACCAGCGGCAGCACCTGGTAGCCGTCGGAGGGCAGCACGACCGCGTCGCCGGCGCGCAGCTGCGAGAACAGCACGGAGGAGATCGCGGCCATGCCGGAGGCGAACACCAGCGTCTCGACGTCCTCCCGCCCGGGCGCCTCCAGCTCGCCTATGGCCCGCTCCAGCAGGGTCCAGGTCGGATTGTCGTCACGGCCGTACGAGTACGGTCCCGTCACCTCGCCGGGCAGGTGGAAGTGCGCCGCGAACACCGGGCCGGGCAGGGTCGGCTCGTGCTTGACCGGCTCGGGCAGCCCGGCCCGTACCGCGCGCGTGCCGTCACCCGTGCGGCCCTCGTCCTTCGTGCCCTGGCTCATGCGGCCCGTCCTTCCAGTTCGTCCTGTACGGCGGCGAGCAGCCCGGTGCTCGCCGCCTCCACCATCTCAAGGCACTCCTCGAAGCCGTCCCGGCCCCCGTAGTACGGGTCGGGTACGTCGAGGTCCGGGCCGGCGGACGGGTCGTAGGAACGCAGCAGGCGGATCTTGCGGGCGTCCTCCTCGGTGGGCGCGAGGCGGCGCAGGGCCCTGAGGTGGCCGGTGTCGAGGGCGATCACGAGGTCGAGCCGGGCGAACCACGACGGCAGGAACCGGCGGGCGGTGTGCTCGCTGCCGTAACCGTGTTCCTCCAGGACCGAGACGGTGCGCGGATCGGCCGGCTCCCCCTCGTGCCAGCCGTCGGTACCGGCGCTGTCGACCACCACCAGGTCCCCCAGGCCGGCCTCCGCCACACGCGCGCGGAAGACGGATTCGGCCATCGGGGAGCGGCAGATGTTGCCGGTGCACACGAAACAGACGCGGTAGGTCATGGCGCGCTCAGTCCTCGTCGGGCAGGACGACATGCAGCGCCCAGGAGACGACGGAGACGATCAGGCCACCGAGCACGGCCGTCCAGAAGCCCTCCACATGGAAGCTGAGATCGAGCTTGCCGCACACCCAGGAGGTCAGCAGCAGCATCAGCGCGTTCACGACCAGGGTGATCAGTCCGAGGGTCAGGATGAACAGCGGGAAGGTGAGCACCTTCACGATCGGCTTGACCAGCCAGTTGACCAAGCCGAAGATCAACGCGACGACGATCAGCGTGCCGATCTTCCTGGCGGTGCCGTCACCGGTCAGGGAGATCTTGTCGAGTGCCCATACCGTGACCGCCAGGGCGCCCGCGTTGGCGATCGTCTTGACTAGGAAATTCCTCATGTGTCTGATCGTGGCAGACCGGGCGGAGCCCGGCCGGACGGCGGCGGGCGGCACCGCGAGGAGCAGGGCAACGGCGAGCAGCGAAGCGAGGACGGCAGCGGCGATGAAGGCATTCCGGCTGGATGACCTGGAGGCGGAACGCGCCGCCAACGAGGGCGCCTACCTGCAGTTCCTGCGCGAGCGGAACATGTCGGTCGGCCTGTACGCCCTCGACGCGGGTCGGCACGACCCGCAGAAGCCGCACAACCAGGACGAGGTGTACTTCGTGGTCAGCGGCCGGGCCTCGCTCACGGTGGGTCTGGAGACGACGCAGGTGGCGCGGGGCAGCGTCGTGTACGTCCCCGCCGGGGTCCCGCACAAGTTCCACCACATCAGCGAGGACCTCAGGGTGCTCGTCGTGTTCTCTCCGCCCGAGGCGTGAGCCGGAGCCCCCGGATTCCCTAGGGGACGGATCAGGGCAGGACAAGGGATGCCGGGACCCCGCTCGGGCCCTTGGCGGCCCTAGCATCGAGTGCGTACCACAGACAACGCACGAGAACGCAAAGGACGAGGCGATGCGAGAGATCTTCGCGGGGCTGCCGTGGTGGGTGAAGTGGGTCGCGGTGCCGGTCATCGCCCTGGTCGTGTTCGGCGGCCTGATAGCGAGCGTGGTCGGGTTCGTGATCGGTCTGCTGTTCAAGGCGCTGATCTTCGTCGCCCTGGTCGGCGGCCTGATCTACATCGTGCGGAAGTTCACCGGCAACTCCTCGTCACGCAACGGGTGGTGAGACACCCGGTCATCGGTCAGCGGTGACGGGGGCGGTTCCCTCGCGGGAGGGAAGTTTCGGTCCGGAGCGGTTCCGGCGCGGTGGCGGACGGTTAAAGTCCGGAACCCCCCACGGACTCCGGCCCCGTGGGCGGCGCCAACCCCGTGCACGTCCTCTCGCACGGGCTCCCCCCTCGCGCTTCGGGAGTGACCCCTTGGCCATCGTCGACACCGCACCGGCAGCACCCCACGCACCCGCCGTCGCACCGCGCCCCTGCGCACCTCCTCTCCAGCGACCGCCGTCCC
>NZ_JACBWZ010000640.1 GCF_013870595.1 Streptomyces sp. WELS2
GCTCCAGGCCGCCGTACGGGCCGGCCGGCACCGCGCGGGACGGCTGCTGCTCACGGACATCGCCGCGTTGCCGGTGCGTTCGGGCTGCCTGGACGCCGTGTTCGCGGCCGGCCTGATCGCCCATCTGCCGCATCCGGTGGAGAACCTGCGGGAACTCGCCCGCGGGGTGCGGCGGGGAGGCGTGCTCGGGCTCTTCCATCCGGTCGGCCGTGCCGCCCTGGCCGCGCGCCAAGGCCGTCGGATCACACCCGACGACCTGCGGGCCGAGGAAAATCTCCGCCCGCTGCTGGCACGTTCGGGCTGGCGCATGACGTCGTATGTGGACGAGGACGCCCGTTTCCTCGCGCTCGCGGTGCGCGAGGACTGACCGCCGCGCCGGTTCAGAGCGTTCCGGCGATAGCTGCCGCGAAGGCGCCGGGTTGGTCGAACATGACGTTGTGCCCGGCGCCGGGGACCGTCACCACGCGGACCCCGGCGGCTTCCAGGCTCTCGCGGCCCGCGAGTTCGCCGCTGTTCTCGCCCTGGAGGAAGGTCCGGTCGACGGACAGTCCCTCCAGGAGCGTACGCATCACGGGGCTGGAGCCCCGGCACAGGCCGACGGCGCTGCGATGCAGGGCGCGCGGATCGGTCAGCCTCATGGTGGCCGCCCACAGCGGGCCCACCGCGTCCAGCACACGCGCGTATCCCTCGTCGACGAATGCCTCCTCTTCGAAGGCGGCGATACCGCTGCTGGCCGCGGTCGACGGCGGAAATGCGTCCAGGTTGGCCTCGGTCAGCACCAGCCGGGAGACGAGGTCGGGCCGCCGGTGGGCGAGCACGATGGCCACGGCGCCGCCCATGCTGTGAGCGATCACTTCGGCGCTGGTGACACCGGCCGAATCCAGCGCGACCGCGACCGCGTGTGCGTGGTCGTCCAGGGTGTAGCCGAAGTCCCGGGGACGGTCGCTCGTGCCATGCCCGGGCAGGTCGACGAACAGGCTGCGCCTGCCGGTCAGTTCCGGCCGGGCGGTGATGTGGGCGTGGTAGACGGCGGACATGGATCCGAGTCCGTGCAGATACACCCGGGCGGACTCGGCCCCCGGCGCCTCGGTCCACCGGATGTGGCTGCCCCTGCTGTCGAACGCGGCCTGCCGCATGTGCCCCTCCTCGTGCTGCAACAACACCGCACGATACCTCGGCAACGATGTATACCGTCAAGGCGGTACTGGAAGGGCGATGCACCTGCGGGAGAATGCGGGCATGCTCGAACTCGCCATCCTGGGATTCCTGTACGACGCGCCGCTGCACGGATACGTCCTGCGCCGTCATATCGCCGCGCTCACCGGCCATGTGCGCCCGGTGGCGGAGAGCACGTTGTACCCGGCGATCAAGCGGCTGGAGAAGGCGGGTCTGCTGGTACGGGCCACCGAACCCGGCGCCGTCGCCGCCCCGCGCCATGTGCTGACGCTGACCGAGGAGGGCGGGCGCGAGCTGATGCGCCGGCTCGCCGAGCCCGCCCAGCGGGAGATCACCGACGAGAACCACTGGTTCACACTGCTGGCGTTCCTGCGGCACTTGGCCGATCCCGCGGCGCAGGCGGCCGTGCTGCGACGCCGGCTGGCCTTCCTGGAGGAGCCGGCGAGCTTCTTCTACGACGGCGACCGGCCGCTGAGCGCCGAGGAACTGGACGACCCCTTCCGCCGGGGCGTCCTCACCATCGCGCGTGCCACGAGCCGGGCGGAACTGGCCTGGCTGCGGGACACCCTCGCGTCACTCGACGGGGTCGGCCGCTGACGTGTCCCGGTGCCGCACCGGACAGCCGCGCAGCCCGGGGACCGGATGGGTCCCCAGGTCCGCCACGCGGTAGCCGTCGGGGTAGCCCTTGATCTCCCGGTTCTGGCGTGCGAAGTGCGGGCTGCGCCGCGGCGGCAGGAGCCGGACCAGCCGGCCGCGCGTCCATACGGCCCGGCGCACCAGCGCGGTGGCCGTCGCGCCGGGTTTCGGATAGCGGAAGGCGCGCAGCAGGGGCTCGTCGAGCAGGGCGAGTGTCACCGTGCGCAGCAGCGGGGCCAGGGGGCGCGGGTACCAGGAGGCCATCAGCTCGAGCGTGGCGTCGGAGACCCGCCGGGCCTCCTCGTCCCAGCCGAAGTGGGCCTCTTCGTAGGAGTCGAGAAGGGTTTCGAACTCCTCGTAGGTCCGCGGGATGCCCGGAATGCCCATGTGCCGGCCGAGGGTGCGGTAGTACTCGGTGGTGGCGATGATCTCGTGGCGGGACAGCCGCCGCCAGCCGTAGATGTCGATCCAGCGTCTGGGCACCACGACGAAGGTGCTCAGCACATACCGCATGTCGTCGTCGCTGATGTCGTAACTGCGGTGCATCTGGTTGATGCGGCGGATCGCCGTGCGCCCCTGCTCCGCCGCGAAGCCGTGTTCCAGGACGGCGTCGAGGAGGAGCGACGTGTCGTCGTACCGCTTCTGCGTGCGCTCGGTCAGTTCCGCCGTGCGCGCGAGCAGCCGGCCGATGCTCGGTACCGCGTAGGTGCGGTAGAGGGCCAGTTCCAGGGCGCGCGTGTAGTCCCAGGGGAACTCCAAGGACACACTGGTCCGGTAGATCTCCAGCGCGTCCGCCACCGGGTCCAGCCGACGGATCCGCTCCAGATGTTCGAACCGCTTCACCGCGTCGCCCCTTCTGCCGTCGAAGCTCCAACTCTACGTTGCGGAAAAGCAGATGGGCGATCAGCACCGACTGGTCCGGGGAAAGGGGGTCCAGGCGTTCGGCGCGAACCGCAGATGCACCGGAAGGTTCCGCGCCCCCGCGCGGGCCCGGCCGGCCGGCGTCCGGGAGAAGGGCGCGCACAACTTGTCCGAGGCGGCGGCCGTCTACGCGGCCGCTCGGGCGGGGGGCTACGGGCACCGGATCGAGGTGGCGGCTGCCTGGGGTGTCGCCGGAAGCGCTGTCGGGGTGAGCGAGCCGGCCTGCCGGGCGGTCGTAGCGCCGGCCAGGGAGCGCGACGAATCGCCTGGCGCGGTGGCCCGCGACCTCCTCGGTCTGCCCGCGAACCAAGCGGAACTCCCGCCTCCCGAGGAGGTTGTTTCGCCCCTTTCCGGGCGGAAACCTGCAGCTCCGCGTGGTGCGCGAAGCCGTGACAACCGGCTCGCGCGCACACTAGGGTGCGCGCCGACGGACCAACCACTGGGGAGGCAGGGATGGCCGGGACGGACGATATGGCCGTCGCCGCCGCGGACGACGCGCTGTACGTGCTGACGGCGGTGCTGCTGACACCGGCGCAGTTCCCGAGCGTGCTGGGCGACGACTACCCGGCGGCGTGCGCGGTGCTGGGTCTGCCGCCGCTCGCCGACGGGTACGGCCTGGTGCTGGGCCAGGACGGGGACGGCGCTCGCTGGACGGTCGTCATCGACGACGTCGCGCTGGTCGCGGTGGCGATCGCGTCCTGGGACTGCGGCATGGAATACGAGCTGTCGCCGGACGAAGGCGCGGTCGTGACCGCCCTGCCGGGGTGGCCCCTGGCCGTCGCCGTCGCCGCGCCCGGGGTACCCGCACCGCACGACCCTCCCGCCGAGGCGGCGGGCCGGCCGGCGCTGAGCCCACCGGACACCGGCTCCTGGGGGCCGGCCCAGCGACGTCTGGGCGCCGACGAGATCGCGCTGCA
>NZ_JACBWZ010000641.1 GCF_013870595.1 Streptomyces sp. WELS2
CGTCGTCTCATCCGTCACGGAGCCAGACTAGGCGCACAGGTGATCACGGCATCCACCTTGCGGAGTACGCGCGCCGGGCGCGGAATCGGCCCTCCGGTTGACCCCCGCACCCCCCCGGTTTCCCTACGCTGGGTTACGTGCAGCGCCTCTATGACTTCCTCCGTCGCCACCCGACCTGGGTCGACACCTTCTGGGCCGTCGTCCTGTTCGGGATGTCCGGGATGAGCGAGGTCAGCTTCGACGGGTCGCCGCATCACCACGGGTCGCTGCCCGCGGGTCTGGCCGTGTCCGCCGTCCTGTGCGTGGTGGTGGCGCTGCGCCGCCGTCTCCCGGAGCCCATGCTGCTGGTCGCCCTGGCGACCGGGCTGGCCCAGCTGGTCCTGGACGTCGAGACGACCGTCGCCGACTTCGCCATGCTGGTGATCACGTACACGGTCGCGGCGGTCGGGGCGCGCTGGTCGTCCCGGCTCGCGCTCTGTGTCAGCCTCTGCGCGGCGGCCGCGGCCCAGATCCGCTGGCCGCAGGAGCAGGCCAGTTTCGCCGGGCAGGTCGCCATCGCGGTCTTCCAGACGGTGCCGTTCGCCCTCGCCTGGGTGCTCGGTGACTCCATGCGCACCCGGCGCGCCTACTTCGCCCAGCTGGAGGAGCGCGCGGCCCGCCTGGAGAAGGAGCGCGAGGCGCAGGCGAAGGTCGCGGTCGCCGCCGAGCGCGCCCGCATCGCGCGCGAGCTGCACGACGTGGTCGCGCACAACGTGTCGGTGATGGTGGTGCAGGCCGACGGCGCCAACTACGTCATGGACACCGCGCCCGAACAGGCGAAGAAGGCCCTGGAGACGATCTCCTCCACCGGCCGCCAGGCCCTGGCCGAGATGCGCCGCCTGCTGGGCGTGCTGCGCACCGGCGAGCACCAGGAGACCGGGGAGTACGTCCCGCAGCCCGACGTGGAGCAGATCGACGACCTCGTCGAACAGTGCCGCAGCTCCGGCCTGCCGGTCGACTTCAAGGTGGAGGGCACCCCGCGCCCGCTGCCCAGCGGGGTGGAGCTGACGGCGTACCGGATCGTGCAGGAGGCGCTCACCAACACCCGCAAGCACGGCGGGCCGGGGGCGGGCGCGAGCGTACGGCTGGTCTACTTCGACGACGGCCTGGGCCTGCTGGTCGAGGACGACGGCAAGGGCGCCCCGCACGAGCTGTACGAGGACGGCGGCGCCGACGGCCGGGGGCACGGCCTGATCGGCATGCGCGAGCGCGTCGGCATGGTCGGCGGCACGCTGGACGCGGGACCGCGGCCCGGCGGAGGATTCCGCATCAGCGCCCTGCTGCCGCTCAAGCCGGCGCACTGACCTCCTCGCGCGCCCCCGCGCGCACCTGCGCACCACCAAGACGGCAACCGAAGAAGACACGGAAGAGGACCCATGACGATCCGCGTGATGCTCGTCGACGACCAGGTGCTGCTGCGCACCGGGTTCCGGATGGTGCTCGCCGCCCAGCCGGACATGGAGGTCGTCGCGGAGGCGGGCGACGGCGTGGAGGCCCTCCAGGTGCTGCGGTCCACCGCCGTCGACGTGATCCTGATGGACGTCCGCATGCCGAAGCTGGACGGCGTGGAGGCCACCCGGCGGATCTGCTCCGAGCCCGACCCGCCGAAGGTGCTCATCCTGACCACGTTCGACCTGGACGAGTACGCCTTCTCCGGGCTGAAGGCGGGCGCCTCCGGCTTCATGCTCAAGGACGTGCCGCCCGGCGACCTGCTGGCCGCGATCCGCGCCGTGCACAGCGGTGACGCGGTCGTCGCGCCCTCCACCACCAGGCGGCTGCTCGACCGCTTCGCGCCGATGCTGCCCGCCACCGGCAAGGAGCCCCGGCACAAGGAGCTGGAACGGCTCACGGAGCGCGAGCGCGAGGTCATGGTGCTGGTCGCACAGGGCCTGTCGAACGGCGAGATCGCGGCCCGGCTGGTGCTGAGCGAGGCGACGGTGAAGACCCACGTGGGCCGCATCCTGACCAAGCTCGGTCTCAGGGACCGGGTGCAGGTGGTCGTATTGGCGTACGAGACGGGACTCGTGCGCGCGGGCGGTCACGGCTGACGGCGACGCCGCCTTCGGTCGGCGGCTCGGCGCGAGGGCCCTCGGCCGGTCCGGCCGGGGACTCCGCGCGCGGGACGTCCTCGGCCGGCCCCGGGCGGGCGGCTCAGCGCAGGACGCCCTCGATGAAGTCGCTGCCCAGCCGGGCCACCGCGGTCAGGTCCAGCTGGTGCCGGACGTACCGGCCGCGACGGGAACCGGTGACCAGGCCCGCCTTCCTCAGCACCGACAGGTGCCGGGATATCTCGGGCGCGGTCATGCCGTGCGCGTCGGCCAGCTCGCTGGTGGTGTGCGGGGCGCGCGCCAGGTGCCGGCACAGCCGCATCCGCACCGGGTGGGCCAGCGCCTCCAGCCGGAGGGTGAGCTGCTCCACGGACGGGGCCTGCGGCCGGGAACCGCTCGCCGGATAGGTGATCGCCGGCTGCCAGCCGTACCGGTGCAGGACCATCAGGTGCGGCCAGCCGAGGCTGGTCGGCACCAGCACCAGGCCGCCGTCGCCGGCGGCGGTGTGGCCCGCCACCAGTTTGTCGACCGTGATCACCCGGCCCTCCTCGTCCAGCGACACCGCGCCGGACAGGGAGGCGAGGGCTTCCCCGAGCCCCTTGCGGCGCAGCAGCTCGGTCTTGTGCCGGGCGTCCGCGGCCAGCTGGGGCTGGACGCGGGCCCAGGTGTCGGCGAAGAAGGCGTCGTCGCAGTCGAGCATCAGCTGCCGGAACCAGGCGCGCACGGCCGGCGGATCCGTCAGCAGGCGGCGGGTGAACCGCTCCTGCACGGCCCCGCGCGCGGCGGCCAGCTCGAGGGAGCGCCGGCGCAGCTCCGGATCGTGCAGCGGGCCGGCCTCCTGGATGTCGTAGCGCAGCTGGCAGGTGAACTCCAGCGCCGCGTTGACGAACTGCTCGTCCGTCAGTTTGTCCAGCAGGTCCAGCTCTTCGGCGAGCGTGGCCCCGGGCACCGCGCGCCCGCCCGGGATGCCGGCGAACGGGGCGAAGACGTCGGAGAACGTCGAATGCCACAGGAAGTCCGCCTCGCACAGCCGGTCGGCGAGGGAGGGGTCGAGCCGGGAGGAGACGGCGGCCGCCCAGCCCCGCAGGTCGGGATGGTGGCCGGGTTCGCTCAGCGCGTGCAGCGCCATCCCCAGCTCCGCCAGCGGAGACGGCGCGACGGTGATCCGCTCCAGGGGCAGTGCGGTGATGTCGATGGTCACGCTCATGGACCCATCGTGCACCCGCCCACCGACAACGCCCGTGTCGATTGACGGCCGGCGTCAATCGACGGGACAACCGCGCGGGACGGGCAGCAGGCTGAAGGCACCGGGGCAGCCGCGGAGCCCGATCAGTCACCCGATCAGCCAACGTCCCGAGAAGGCGATCCGCCATGAGCATCACCCAGCAGTACCTCCTCGACACCTACCGGGCCCGCCTGCGCGGCGAGCCCGAACCGCCCGCGCCGGGCCGGCACGACCTGGACGCGCTGCGTGAAGTGCGGGACCACCGGCGCTTCACCGCCGTCGTCGCCGAGCGCCCGGCCCGCGGCCGGCTGCGGTACGCCCTGCGCCGGTGGCTGA
>NZ_JACBWZ010000642.1 GCF_013870595.1 Streptomyces sp. WELS2
CGGGACCACCGCCTCGTCCGGCTCGTCTCACGCCCGGCCTCGTGGGTCACCAAGGCCGCCTCCCGGTCCCCCGACGGCGTCAGCACCACCGCCCGCGACCTGGCCCTTCGCCACCGCCTGCTGCTCGCCCTGTCGGCGCTGCTCACCCTGGCGCTGTTCGTGTCGTACCAGGGCGTGCACGACGACGCGGACCCGCTGCGCACCTCCACCGCCCCGGCCGTGCTGTCCCTGGACACCGCCCTGTACGCGCTCGGCGAGGCCCGGCGGGACGCCGCCCAGCCGGTCCCGACCAGCGACTTCCAGAAGCAGATCTCGGTCGCCGTGCAGAGCCTCGCCGCCGCCGCGGCCGACGACGACCTCGGCGGACCCGGGGGCCGGCAGGCCCTGCAGACCGTGGCCGGTCTGATCAACGTCTACGCCGTCAAGGTCCAGCAGTCCCAACTCCAGCCCAGTGGCAGCGTGTTGCGCGAGGCGTACCTCAGTTACGCCACCGGCGTCCTGACGGAGAAGAAGTCCGGCATACAGGCCCGGCTGGAGGCCCTGCAACGCAAGCAGCGCGCCGCCGTGCACCGGCAGACCTCCTTCGGCCCGCTGATGTGGCTCGCCTGGAGCGTCACCCTGCTGCTCGCCCTCGCCCTGGCCGCCGCGCTGCTGGAGACCCAGCGGTTCCTGCGCCACCGCTTCCGGCGGCGCTACAACCGGCACCTCATGTCCGCCGGGCTGCTGTTGCTCGCCGGTGTCGCCGTCACCGTGCTGTTCACCGTGTGGACGCAGGCGGGGATGGCCGACACCCGCGCCCTGCTCGACCGCCCGCTGTCCGGGCGGGACATCCCCGACGCGGGGCGGGCCACCGCCTCGTACCTGGCCGGCACCGGCTTCCGCGCGGCGGCGGCGGTGTGGATCCTGATAGGAGGCGTTCTGCTGATGGCACTGGCCGAGACGGGCCTGCGGCGGCACATCAACGACTACCGGTTCAGGCCCCGGTGAGCGCGCACCCCGGCGGCCCGGCGACGGCCGCCCCCGGCCCCGGGCCCCGCCGCTTTCGCCGTCCGGGCCGCATCGTCACGGTGGTGGCGAGCTGCCTGGCCGTCCTGGCGGCGGCCGCCGTGGTCGGCGTACGCGCCCTCGGGCACGAGCCGGCCGTCACCCTGCTGGCCAACTGGACCGGCGACGACGAGACCCACTTCCGCGAGGCGGTCATCAAGCCCTTCGAGCGGAAGTACGGCATCCACGTCGACTACCAGGGCAGCAACGCCGAGAGCCAGGTGCTCGGCGCCGACGCCGAGGCCGGCACACCGCCCGACGTGGTGGTGCTCACCGGGCCCGGCGAACTCGCCGAGTACGCCCGGCAGAAGCAGCTCGTGCCGCTCGACGGCCTGGTGCGCCGCGCGGACTTCGGCCCGTCCTGGGCCACCCCGCTGACGGACGGGCACGTGTACTGGTTCCCGCTGAAGGCCGACCTGAAGAGCATCGTCTGGTACCCGGCGGACCTGAGCCGACAGGAGTTGAAGGACGCCGTGCACCGGCCGGCCGCGTGGTGCGTCGGCATGGGCTCCGGCGCCACGAGCGGCTGGCCCGGCACCGACTGGATCGAGGACCTGCTGCTCCAGCGCTACGGCCCCGCCGTCTACCAACGCTGGGCGGGCGGCGGCCTGCCCTGGACCTCGCCGCAGGTGAAGTGGGCCTGGAAGACCTGGCGCGACCTGATGCGCGCCGACGGCGACCAGGACCTGGTCCGGCTGGCCCTGAAGACCCCGTACCAGTCGGCGTCGGATCCGGTCGCCGCCCGCCCGCGCGGCTGCACCCTGGAGCACCAGGCGTCGTTCATCCGCGGGCGGCCCGCCTGGCAGCGGGCCGACGGCCGCTACGTCCCCTCCGCCGAGTTGCTCCTCGGGACCGCCCCGCGCGCCTGGGAGGTCTCCGGGGACCTCGTATCGCTGCTGCACGACACCCCGCAGGCCCGGAAGCTGATCCGGTACCTGGCCTCGGCCGACGCCCAACGTGCCTGGAACGAGGGGGAGTCCGGCTTCTCCGTGCACACCGGCGTGCCGCCCGCCGCCGACGGCTCCGGGTCCGCCTGGCACCGCTCCCTCGCCCGGACCCTGCGCGACGGGAACGCGAAGCACTGCTTCGACGCCTCCGACGCCATGCCGCCCGTGGTACGCGACGCGTTCGCCGAGGCGGCCATCGAGTTCCTCGCCCACCCCGACCGCCGGGACCGCCTGCTGGGCTCCCTGGACACCCTCGGCCGCACCGGGGGCCTGACCTGGCTGCCGTCGGTGTGCGACCGGACGTAGCGGGCCCCCGCGCGCGGAGGCGGCGGGCATTGGAAAGGGGGCGTTGCGGGCCGCTCGTGGTGGCCCGCAACGCCCCCCGGCACATACCCGAGGGGTACCCGGGAAGTCTTCCGGGCTACGAGTTGACCTGCGCGGTCACCAGGTCCGAGAAGGTGGTCAGCCGGGTGTAGACACCCGGGTAACCGGCCTCCGCGCACCCCTCGCCCCAGGAAGTGATCCCTGCCAGGACGCCCCCGATGAGCAGGGGACCGCCGCTGTCGCCCTGGCAGGTGTCCACGCCGCCGGAGGAGTATCCGGCGCACACCATGTCGGACTGGACGAAGTCCGACCCGTAGGAGGTACGGCAGCCCGAGTCGGACACGATCGGCACGGTCGCGGTCCGCAGCTGGTTGGAGGAGCTGCCGTTCTCCGAGGTGGTCCCCCAGCCGAGGATGCGGGCCGTGGTGCCGGCCGCGTAGACACTCGTCTGCGAGGAGGAGACGTACTTGGCCGCGGTGTACGGCATCGACGTCGACAAGGTCAGCACGGCCACGTCGTCGCCGTTGGTGGCGTCCGTGTAGTCCGGGTTGATCCAGATCCTGCTCACCCGGCTCACCGTGCCGTTGGTGCCGTTGAGGTAGGTCCGGCCACCGACCACCCGGACGCTGCTCGTGGTCTCGCCGACCATGCAGTGCGCGGCGGTGACGACCTTGGTGGGCGACACCAGGGTGCCGCCGCAGAACTGGTTCTGGGACGCGTCCGTGATCTGCATCATGAACGGGTACGCGCTCGTCGTGGTGGTCGTACCGCCCACGATGGGCTGGGGCGCGGCGCTCGCGGTGGGGGAGGCGAGCAGCGCGGTCGCCGCGGCGGCGGCGGTGGCCACCAGGGTCGCGGCGGTCTTTCTCACACGTCTGGGCCCGAACATGAGTCTCCTCAGTGGGGGTTGCACCGGTGGGGGGTCGCGCGGGTGTCGTGGGCGGTGTGCACGGGGAGGTCGCAGGACCGACCCCGTGTGCCCGGGCGAGCGGCACGCCCTTTACGCTAGGACCCGGAACCCACGGCTCCCAATGAGGGAACCCCCTAAGGGGCTGGGTGAGGGAAAACCCTCGGTCCGGTTCAGTTAACTAGGGCCGCGCTCAGCGCGCCCGTCGAGCCGCCGCCAATCGGACGATGTCGACCCGCGACCGGATCCCCAGTTTCCGGTAGACCCGGGTCAGGGTCGCCTCCACCGTCTTCACGCTGATGAACAGCCGGGCCGCGATCTCCCGGTTGGTGGCCCCCTCCATGACCAGCGCGGCGACCTGACGCTCCATCGCGGCCAGTACCTCCAGCGCGGCCCGGCCGCAACCGCCTCACCGGGAAGATCGC
>NZ_JACBWZ010000643.1 GCF_013870595.1 Streptomyces sp. WELS2
GTCCTGGTCGACGGGGACCGCACCGAGCTGCGCTCCGAGGGCGACGGGCTGTTCGCCGGCGTGCTGCCCTGCCCGGCCATCCCGTCGTACACCCTGCTCGTGGCGTACGACGACGGGGAGCTGGAGGTGCACGACCCCTACCGCTTCCTGCCCGCGCTGGGCGAGCTGGACCTGCATCTGATCCGGGAGGGCCGGCACGAGCAGCTGTGGCGGGCGCTCGGGGCGGAGCCGATGGTCCACCAGGGCGTGGCCGGCACCCGGTTCACGGTGTGGGCGCCCAATGCCCAAGGGGTGCGGGTGGCCGGCGACTTCACGTACTGGGACGGCACGCAGTACCCGATGCGCTCGCTCGGCGCGTCCGGGGTGTGGGAGCTGTTCCTGCCGGGGATCGGCGAGGGCACCCGGTACAAGTTCGAGATCACCTCGCGGTACGGCCACCGGTTCCTGAAGGCCGACCCGATGGCGCGGTGCGCGGAGGTCCCGCCGGACACCGCGTCGGTGGTGACGGCCTCGCACTACACGTGGGGCGACGCCGAGTGGATGGCGCACCGCGCGGACACCCCCGTGCACCAGGCGCCGTTCTCGGTGTACGAGGTGCATCTGCCGTCCTGGCGGCCCGGTGCCGGATACCGGCAGCTGGCGGAGGAACTGCCCGCGTACGCGCGGGAGATGGGCTTCACGCACATCGAGCTGATGCCGGTGGCCGGGCATCCGTTCAGCGGCTCGTGGGGGTATCAGGTCACCTCCTATTACGCGCCGACGCCCCGGCTGGGTTCCCCGGACGACTTCCGGTACTTCGTGGACGCCTGTCACCGGGCCGGGCTCGGTGTGATCATGGACTGGGTGCCGGCGCACTTCCCGAAGGACGACTGGGCGCTGGCCCGGTTCGACGGGGACCCGCTGTACGAGCCCGGGAACGCCTCCCGTGCCGAGCACCCGGACTGGGGGACGTACGAGTTCGACTACGGCCGTACGGAGGTGCGCAACTTCCTGGTGGCGAACGCCGTGTACTGGTGCGAGGAGTTCCACATCGACGGGCTGCGGGTGGACGCCGTCGCCTCCATGCTCTACCTGGACTACTCACGGGACTCCGGGCAGTGGGAGCCGAACGTGTTCGGCGGCCGGGAGGACCTGGACGCGGTGGCCTTCCTCCAGGAGATGAACGCCACGGTCTACCGGCGCTGTCCCGGGGTGGTGACGATCGCCGAGGAGTCCACCGCCTGGGACGGGGTGACCCGGCCGACCGACGGCGGCGGGCTGGGCTTCGGGCTGAAGTGGAACATGGGCTGGATGCACGACTCGCTGGAGTACGTCCAGAAGGAGCCGGTGCACCGCAAGTACCACCACGACGAGATGACCTTCTCGATGGTGTACGCCTACAGCGAGAACTACGTCCTGCCGATCTCGCACGACGAGGTGGTGCACGGCAAGCGGGCGCTGGTGTCGAAGATGCCCGGCGACTGGTGGCAGCGCCGCGCCAACCACCGCGCATACCTGGGGTTCATGTGGGCCCACCCCGGCAAGCAGCTGTTGTTCATGGGACAGGAGTTCGCGCAGGGAGCGGAGTGGTCGGAGCGGCATGGACCGGAGTGGTGGCTGCTCGGTGACGACTACCACTCGGCGGGCGACCACCGGGGCGTGCAGTCGCTGGTCAGGGACCTGAACACGGTGTACCGGGCGACGCCGGCGCTGTGGCAGCGGGACACCGACCCGGGCGGCTTCCGGTGGGTGCTGTGCGACGCGGCGGACGACAACGTGCTGGCGTTCCTGCGGTTCGCCGCGGACGGCGCCCCGTTGCTGGCGGTGTCGAACTTCTCCCCGGTCGTCCGGCACGGCTACCGGCTGTGGGTGCCCGACGGCGGCGCGGCCTGGCGGGAGGAGCTCAACACCGACGAGGTGGGCTACGGCGGCAGCGGTGTCGGCGCCGGGGGGCCGGTCGGGGCCGAGGACGGGTTCCTCACCCTGACGCTGCCGCCGCTGGCCACGGTGTGGCTGGTGCCGGAGGGCTGAAGCCGCCCCCAGGTGTCGGCGGGCGCGCGAGGGGCATTCGGGGTCGTACAGAACCCGACTGCCCCTCGCGGCACGACATGGAAGGGCGGCATCACGTGCGCACCGTTGGAGTGGAGGAGGAACTCCTCCTGGTCGATCCGGACAGCGGCGACCCGAAGGCGCTGGCGGCGGCCGTCCTCGCCCGCGCCGCCCAGGACGATCCCGGACAGCAGGTCTTCGAGAAGGAGCTGTTCGGGCAGATGCTGGAGTTCGCCACGCATCCGCAGTCGGACATGGCCTTGCTCGGGGACGAGATCGTCCGCTGCCGCAAGGAGGCGGGCCGGCACGCCGGGGAGATCGGCTGCGGGGTCGCCGCGCTGGCCACCTCGCCGCTGCCGGTCAGCCCCTCGCTCAGTGTGAACGGGCGCTATCAGTGGCTGGCCGAGCGGTTCGGGATACCCACCTGGGACCAGCTCGTCTGCGGCTGCCATGTGCATGTTTCCGTGGCGTCGGACGAGGAGGGCGTCGCCGTCCTGGACCGGCTGCGCCCATGGCTGCCGGTGCTGCGGGCGATGAGCGCCAACTCCCCGTTCTGGCAGGGCCGCGAGACCGACTACGCCAGCTATCGCAGCCGGGTGTGGAACCGATGGCCCTCGGCCGGGCCGACCGAGCCGTTCGGGACCCCCGAGCGCTACCACCGGCGGGTGACCGAGATGGTGGACACGGGAGTCGTGCTGGACGAGGGCATGGTCTACTTCGACGCGCGGCTGTCCGCCCGCTACCCGACGGTGGAGGTCCGGGTGGCGGACGTGTGCCTGTCCGCCGAGACCGCCGTCCTGCTCGCGACGCTGGTGCGCGCCTTGGTGGAGACGGCCGCGGCCGACTGGCGGGCGGGCCGGCCGGCGCCCGACCCGGGGGTGAGCCTGATCCGGCTGGCCGACTGGCAGGCCGCCCGGTTCGGCCTGGAGGAGAACCTGCTCGACCCGGTCACACTGCGGCCCCGGCCCGCCGCGCGGGTGCTGGAGTCCCTGCTGGAGCACACCGGGGACGCGCTCACCGGCATGGGCGACGCCGACCGCGCCGCGCGGGGCGTGGAGGAGCTGCTGCGCCACGGCAACGGCGCGCGGGAGCAGCGCCGGCTGCTGGAGCGCACCGGCAGCCTGCGGGGCGTCGTCACCGAGTGCGTCCGGCGCACCCAGGGCTGAGCGTCCCGCCCGGCGGCGGATCACAGGATGAGGACCAGCGCGTAGACCAGGAAGAACGCCGCGATCAGGATCACCAGGACCAGGATCACGGTCAGCGGCGCCTTCCCCCAGCCCTTCGGCGGATTGTGCGTCTCCCGGGGCCCGGCCTCGGGCATGCTGCTCTCGGCGGGCGGGGTCTCGCCGGGCGGGACCGAGCCGCCGGGTTCCAGCCCGGTGCTGCGCTCGGGCTCCGGATCGGGGTTCACATGACTCATGTCCCCCGAGTCCCCCGGACACGCCCACATCATCAGCCGATCACGACTTCTTGGATCCGGTCACCGAACGCTGCCGCCTGAGCTACATTCGAGCACCGCCGACACCGAGCCGATCGGCGGAGTGGCCCTCCGTACCCCGGGAGCAGCGCATGCGGAACGTCGCCCCCGCCCCGGCCGCCGCCCCGCCGATCACCG
>NZ_JACBWZ010000644.1 GCF_013870595.1 Streptomyces sp. WELS2
GTGGGCACCATCGCCGACGAGGACGTGCACACCGCCCTGGAGCGGCGGCCCCGGCGGGTTCCCGCAGGCACCCCAGCAGGCTCAGGCCCCGCAGGCACCCCAGATCCCGCACCAGTCCCAGGGGCAGGGGCAAAGCCAGGGCGCCCGGCCGGGCACCTGGACCGCGACCATCGGTCCGGACCGCGAGTACTTCATGGCGATGATGCAGCGCTCCGGCCCCGAGGCCGCGGGCCTGAACCTGCCCGCGTACTCGCCCGAGCAGCAGCGCACGCTCACCGGCAACCAGGTGACCATCGGGCGCCGCCGGCACTCCACCGGCGACACCCCGGACATCGACCTGTCGGTGCCGCCGGAGGACCCGGGCGTCTCGCACCAGCACGCGATGCTGGTGCAGCAGCCGGACGGCAGCTGGGCGGTCGTCGACCAGAACTCGACCAACGGCACCACGGTCAACATGTCCGAGGAGCCGATCCAGCCGTTCGTGCCGGTCCCGCTCCAGGACGGCGACCGGGTGCACGTGGGCGCCTGGACGACCATCAGCCCGGCAGATCCCCGCGTACGGGCCGTACACCGTGGCGCCCGGCTATCCGGACGTGTTCCTGCCGGACGCCGGGCGGCGCGAGGCGGCGGTGAAACGGTACTTCTCGGCGGGGGCCGGGGTGGAGGAACGGCGGGGGATCCTGCGCGAGTACGGGGTGCGCTGGGTGGTCGGGGGCGCCCCGGCCCCGTGGCTCCACGAGACGGCCGTGGGGCCACGGGGGCAGGTGCTGTACCGGGTGGTGCCCTGAACCCGCCTGGGCCCCCTACCTCAAAACACTCGCCGCCAGCCGTGCCGCGTTGCGCAGGCGCGGGTTGGTGACCCGGCGGGCCAGCGGGCGCAGCACCCGGGCCGTCGCCCCCACCGGCCGCCAGCGGATCTGCAGGCGCCCGGGGTCGTGGGGTTCGGGTTCGACGGTGACGGTGTGGTGCGCGACGCGGGCCGTGCGTGCCGGGAAGTCCGGCGGGGCGAGCAGCACGGACGAGTTGGCCAGGCCCTGCTGCTCCAGGCGGATCAGGGGGTGGCGCACGCCGTCGAAGCCCTGGAGGGGAAGGGACGCCGAGGCGAGGTGGAGACGGACCGTGCCGGTGAAGACGCCGGGGCGTACCGGGTCCAGGCGGAACGGGACCGTCATCCGGCGCCTGCCGGGGGTGAGCAGGAGCGACGCGCGCTGGGGGCCGACGGGCAGGCGCAGGCCCGGGTCGTAGGTGCGGACCGTCAGGGTGAGGACCGCGCCGGGCTCGTACCCAAGGTCCGTGATCTCGTGCCGGAACCGGGCCGCCGGGAACGGGCAGGTGTCCAGTTCCAGTTCGGACAGGTCCAGTTCACGGCGGGCCCGCTCCGTCGCCGGCGGCCTCTCGCCCCAGTACGGGCCGCCCGTGCCGTCGGCCGTCACCCGGCGCGGCGCCACCTGGTGCCCCAGCCCGCGCGCCGCCAGCCGTACCTCGGCCGTGCGCCCCTGCCGCAGCAGCTCCAGCACCACCCGCTCGGCCCTGGGCAGCCTGCCGTACGCCTCGGGGGACAGCGTGTCCAGGTACGGGTTCATGATCTCGGCGAAGGAGGCCAGCCACGCGTCGTCCCGGTAGGGCAGATCGCCGGCGTACATGCGGAAGTCGTGCTTGAGGAACTTGAAGTCCTTGTCCGCCCGCAGCCCCTCGTGCCCGCTGCTCAGCAGGAAGTCGTCGATCAGCCGCTGGACGCGGACCCGGTCGCGGACGTTGGAGATCCGGTGCCGCTGGTTGGAGATGGACGCGGAGGCCGCGGCGGCGAACGGCTCGATGTACCAGACGTACACCGGGTCCGGGACGATCGTGAAGGCCTTCGCCAGGCAGTACGCCTGCGCCGAGAAGAGCTGGTCCTCGTAGTGGATGCCCTCGGGGAAGCGGAGTCGGTGGCGGTCCAGGAAGTCGCGCCGGTACATCTTGCTCGTCGCCAGGTGCTCGAAGAGCAGCCGGGGGTCCTCCTCGATGCCCTCCAGGGTGCGGCGCCCGGCGACCAGGTGGGGCATCCAGGTGGAGCGGCGCCCGGTGTCGGCCCGGACCCGGCGCACCGCGCCCATGACGAAGTCCACCTCGCGTTCCCGGTGCGCGGCGAGCAGCACCTCCACGGCGCGCGGCGGGAGTTCGTCGTCGCTGTCCAGGAACATCAGGTACGGCGCCCGGGATGTCTCGATGGCCCGGTTGCGCGGGGCGCTGCACCCGCCGCTGTTCTCCGGGAGCCGGATGACGCGGATGCGGTCGTCCTCGGCCGCCAGCCGCCGGGCCACCTCGGGGGTGTCGTCGGTGGAGTGGTCGTCGCTGATGACGATCTCGATGCCGGGGTGGGTCTGCGCGCGCACGGAGGCGACCGCGCGGGGCAGCCGGGCCGCGTCGTTGTGGACGATGATCGTGACCGTGACGTCGGGGCGGGTCATGCGGTGGCCTCCTCGGGCGTCGGGGCGGGGGTGCGCCGCTCGACGGGGAGGACCGGGGGCAGCGCCTCCTCCGGTTCACCGAGGAACACCCGCCGCACGACCCGTTCGGCGGCGCGTCCGTCGTCGTACTCGCAGAACCGGTGCCGGAACGCGGCCCGGGCCTTGGCCGCGCACTCGTCGCGCCAGGCGCCGGAGCGGAAGATCTCCGTCAGTTCCTCCTGGGTGCGGGCGACCTGGCCGGGGTGGTCGGCCATCAGGTCGAAGTAGACACCGCGGGTGGTGCGGTAGGTCTCCCAGTCGTCGGCGTGGATCACGATCGGCCGGTCCAGGTTGGCGTAGTCGAACATGATGGACGAGTAGTCGGTGACCAGCGCGTCGGCGGCCAGGCACAGCTCCTCGACGGGGTCGTAGACGGAGACGTCGATGATCCGGCCGGAGCGGCGCAGCCCGGTCGGCTGGGCGGCGGTGCCGTAGAAGTAGTGGGCGCGCACGAGCAGCACGGTGTTCTCGCCGAGGCGGTCGGCGAGGGCGGCCAGGTCGAGGCGGGGGGTGAAGCCGGCCTCGTAGTCGCGGTGGGTGGGCGCGTACAGCACGGCCGTCTGCCCGGGGGCGATGCCGAGGCGCTCCCGGGCGGCGCGGACATCGGCGGCGGTGGCCGTGTAGTAGACGTCGTTGCGCGGATAGCCGTAGTCCAGCGAGGTGTAGCGGGACGGGTAGGCGCGCTCCCACATGCGGGTGCTGTGGCTGTTGGCGCTGAGGCTGTAGTCCCATCGGTCGACGCGGGCCATCAGCGCGGCGAAGTCCAGGCCCTGGGCGGCGGCCGGGTAGGCGCGCTGGTCCAGGCCCATCCGCTTGAGCGGGGTGCCGTGGTGGGTCTGGAGGTGGATCGCGTCGGGGCGTTTGACCACCGCGTTGGGGAAGTTGACGTTGTTCGTCAGGTACTTGGCGGTGGCCATGGTCTCCCAGTAGCGGCGGGAGCCGGGGATCACGTGGTCGGTGCCGGGCGGCAGCAGGGCCGCGTTCTTCTGGCTCACCGTCCACACGGGGCGTATGTGCGGGGCGAGTTCGCCGAGCTTGCGGGCTATCGCGGCCGGGTTGCAGGCCACCCCGCGGTTCCAGTAGGCCGCGAACACCGCGAGGTTCGGATCGACCGGGCGGCCGAGCGCGCGCCGGTACTGCTGG
>NZ_JACBWZ010000645.1 GCF_013870595.1 Streptomyces sp. WELS2
CCGCCCCGGCGCACGCGGCGAACACCTCGTCCGCGTCGAACGCCGACTCCGGGCGCCCCCGCCCGGTCACCAGGCGCCCGGTGCAGTGCCCGAGGACGTCGGCGTGCGGATCGCGTACGGCGGTCACCATGCGGCGGGTCATGGCCCGGGCGTCCATCCGCAGTTTGGAGTGCACCGAGACCACGACCACGTCGAGCCGCTCCAGCAGTTCGGGCTCCTGGTCCAGCGAGCCGTCCTCCAGGATGTCGCACTCGATGCCGGTGAGCAGCCGGAACGGTGCCCAGTGCGCGTTCAGCTCCGCCACCACCGCCAGTTGCTCCCGCAGCCGCTCGGCCGACAGCCCCCGGGCCACGGTCAGCCGGGGGGAGTGGTCGGTGAGCGCCACCCACTCGTGCCCCAGCCCGGCGGCCGTCCGCCCCATCTCCTCGATCGGGCTGCCCCCGTCGGACCAGTCCGAGTGCGTGTGGCAGTCCCCGCGGAGCAGAGCCCGCAGCCCGGCCCCCGGCCCCTCGGGCGGCGCCCCGGCCTCCTCCTCCAGCCTGCGCAGATAGCCGGGCACCTCACCGGCCAGCGCCTCCCGCACCACCTGCGCGGTCTTCGGCCCGACCCCCTTCAGCGACTCCAGCGTCCCGGCGGCGGCCCGCTCGGTCACCTCGTCCCCGGGCAGTGCGGCCAGCGCCCGGGCGGCGGTACGGAAGGCCCGTACCCGGTAGCTGGGCGCGAGCGCCCGTTCCAGCAGAAACGCGATCCGGTCGAGAGCGGCGACGGGTTCCATGCACTCAAGGTTCACACCGGCGCCCGGCGAGGGCGCGGGGAACCACGCGCGCCGGCCCGCACCACCCGCGCCCCGGGCCTCACGGCGCACCCCGTTTGCGCACCCCGCCCCCGGGTACTGCCATGCCCACGCTCACCGAAAGGAGGCCGGTCATGCCCAAAGCGGCCATCGTCACCGGCGCGGACTCCGGCATCGGCCGCGCCACCGCCGTACGCCTCGCCGAGGAGGGACTGGACGTCGGGATCACCTGGCACACCGACGACAAGGGCGCCGAGGAGACGGCCGAGCAGGTCCGCGCGCGCGGCCGCCGCGCCGTCGTGTCCCGGCTGGACCTGACCCGGCTGCCCGAGGCCGCCGACACCGTGGACGAGCTGTGCGCGGAGCTGGGCCGGATCGACGTCCTGGTCAACAACGCCGGTACGGGCACGATGACGCCGTACCTCGACCTCACCCTGGAGGACGTGCGCCGGGTCCTGGACGTCGACCTCGTCGGCCCCTTCCTGCTGGGCCAGCGGGCCGCGCGACGGATGATCGAGCAGGGCGACGGCGGCCGGATCGTCAACGTCACCTCGGTGCACGAGCACCAGCCCCGGGTCGGCGCGGCCCCGTACTGCGCGGCCAAGGGCGGGCTCGGCCTGCTCACCCAGGTGATGGCCCTGGAACTGGCCGAGCACGGCATCACGGTGAACGCGGTCGCGCCCGGTGAGATCGCCACCCCGATGACCGGCCAGGAGGACACCGACGTGCGCACCGTGCGGCGCCCCGGCGTGCCGCTCGGCCGGCCCGGCGACGCCCGCGAGGTCGCCGCCGTGATCGCGTTCCTGGCGAGCCCCGACGCCTCGTACGTCACCGGGGCCTCCTGGAGCGTCGACGGCGGCATGCTGCGCATGGGCCCGCAGGCCGGATCCCATCTGACCAGCGACGACTGGCGCCGACCGTGAACGACCGCCCGCGGCGGACGCTCACGGTCCCGTTGCCGGCCGCCGCGGACCGCCCGTCGGCCCGCCGAGCGTTCTAGGCTCTATTCATGACCGAACAAGCAGCTCCCCACATATCCCACCCGCGGATCCTGGTCCACGGCGTGTGCCCGGGCAAGCCGGGTGAGCCGCCGTTCCGGATCATGGAGATCGACGGTCAGGTGGTCGGTGAGGCCAGGAACGTCACGGACGTCCTGGAGGCGGCGGCCTCCTACGGCATCACCATTCATGACCTGGACGATCCGGACGTGATCCGGTTCGTGGGCGGGGACAAGTACACCTGGCGGCCGCGCTGAGCGGACCGGTCAGCCGACCGTCCACTTCTGGTTGGCGCCGCCCGTGCAGGTCCAGATCTGCAGCCGCGTCCCGTTGGCCGAGTTGTTCCCGGTGACATCCAGGCACTTGTCCGCCTGCGGGTTGACGATGTCGCGGGCCGCCGGGAGGGCCCACTTCTGGGCGGGGCTGCCGTTGCAGTCCCACAGCTGGACGGGGGTGCCGTCGGCGGTGCCGCCGCCGCTGACGTCCAGGCACTTGCCGAGCGCCCGCAGTGTGCCGTCCGAGCCGACGGTCCACGCCTGCGCGTTCGTGCCGTTGCAGTCGTAGAGCTGGACCGGGGTGCCGTTCGCGGGGTTCGCTCCGGCCACGTCCACGCACTTGCCCGCCAGGCCCCGGATCGGCACCCCGGCGGCGCTGTCGCTCGTCGTCACCGACACCGAGTCCACCAGCAGCGTCTGCGGGAACTGCGTGGAGCCGTCCGGGTCGCCGGGCCAGTAGCCGCCCACCGCGAGGTTCAGGATCAGGAAGAACGGCTTGTTGAACACCCAGGTCTTGCCGCCCAGATCGGCGGGCGTGCGACGCTGGTAGACGTTCCCGTCCACCGACCAGGTGATCGAGTCGGGGGCCCAGTCGACGGCGAAGGTGTGGAAGGCGTCCGCGAAGGCCTGCCCGTTCGGCAGGGTGTAGCCCGCGCCTATGCCGCCCGAGCCGGAGTAGCCGGGGCCGTGGATGGTGCCGTGCACGGTCGACGGTTCGAAGCCGACGTTCTCCATCACGTCGATCTCGCCCGAGTCCGGCCAGTTGACCGGCGTGCCGAGCATCCAGAACGCCGGCCACATGCCCTGCCCGCGCGGGATCTTCATACGGGCCTCGACATGGCCGTACTGGGCGGTGAACTTGCCGGCGGTGTTCAGCCGGGCCGAGGTGTACTGGCAGCTGCCGTACCAGCACTGGTAGCCGGCCGGGTTCTCCTTGCGGGCCGTGATCACCAGATGGCCCTGGCCGTCCAGGGCCGCGTTCTTCGTGCCCGAGGTGTAGTACTGCCGCTCGTGGTTGTTGACGTTGTCGCCGGTCTCCAGCGTCCACTTGGAGCCGTCGACCGCCGCGCCCGCGGGTCCGTCGAAGGTGTCGGAGAAGGTGGTGACGGCCGCGGCCGTCGGGGCGGCGCTCCCGGCGTGCGCCGGACCGACGGCGGCGGAACCGATCAGCGCCGCGGACAGGGCGGCGAGGAGACATCTGCGGAGCAGGCGTGGGGAGGCCATGGCTCTCCGTTTCTCGTGGGGGTCGTCGTGGGGATCCCGTGGGGATGCGTGTCTTGATTTAAGGGGTGAGATAAGGGGCCGTCAATACTCTGGTACGGACCAGGTGTCGATGCCGGGCAACACGTGTCCTTCGGCCCCCCCGGCGGCAACTTGCCGGTCCGGAAGGCCGGTTGCGCGGTCGGGCCCGTCCGGGTTTCCGTTCACGCCTCCGGGGCACTCCGGGTGCGGACCCGCGTGCCGCCGCTCCCGCGCGGGTCCCGCGGTGCTTGGATGCCCTCAGCGGCAATTCCGGACATGTCGCCGCGAATCGCTGCGCAACGCGCCGAGGAGGTGCCGCAT
>NZ_JACBWZ010000646.1 GCF_013870595.1 Streptomyces sp. WELS2
AACCGGGCGATCGCGGCGGCGGTCCGCGCGGGCGACCCCTTCAGCACGGAGGTGCTGCGCGGCACCCTGACCCCGCTGGCCCAGGCGGTGTCCGGGGTGTTCGCGTCGGTCGGGGTGTGCCGCTACATCCTGATGGGCGGCTTCGCCCTGGCGGTCGGTGAGCCGTACCGGCGCCTGCTGGTCGCCGAGTTGGCGCGCCTCGGCTGCTTCGGTCTCGGTCCCGGGCAGATCGACGCCATGGTGTCGCTAGGGGCCGCCGACGACGACCACGGGCTGATCGGCGCCGGCCGGCTGCTGGCGGACCGGATGCCGGCGCCGTTCTCCCAGGGGGCGTCGTGAGCGGGCCGGTCCTCGTCGTGGGCAGCGGCCTGGTGGGCACCGGGATCGCCCGGCGGCTGGCGGCGGAGCAGCCGGTGACGCTCGCCGGCGAGGATCGCCTCCGCCGTGATGCCGTTGCGTTCCAGCAGATGTGTCTGACCGCCGGTGCCGGCGGCGAACCTGTCGCCGACACCGATGCGGCGGACCGGGACCGGCAGACCCAGCTCGGCGATCGTCTCGGCCACCGCCGAACCGAGACCACCGCTGACCCAGTGCTCCTCCACGGTCACCACGGCCCGGCTGGTCCGGGCCGCGTCCACCAGGGCCTCGGTGTCGAGGGGCTTGATCGTGTGCAGGTTCAGCACCGTCGTGGACACCCCCGCCGCGTCCAGCGCCGAGGCCGCCTCCAGGGCCAGGTGGACGGGGTAGGGACCGGTGGCCACCAACGTCAGGGTGTCCCCCTCACGCAGGCGCTGCGCCTTGCCCAGGACCACCGGCGGGGCGTCGTACGGCAGGTCCGGGGTGGCGTTGCGGCCGAGCCGGACGTACACCGGGCCCGGCAGCTCCTGCGCCTGGCGCAGCAGTCGGGCGGTGGTGGCGGCGTCCGTCGGCACCAGTACCGTCAGGTTCGGCAGCAGCCGGGTGACGGCCAGGTCCTCCAGCGCGTGATGCGTGGCGCCGAGGTGCCCGGCCGACAGCCCGCCGTGCGTGGCGGCGATGCGCACCGGCAGGTTGTTGAGTGCGATGTCCAGCTTCAGCTGCTCCAGGGCCCGCGTGGTCGCGAACGTCGCCATCGTGTTGACGTACGGGATCCGGCCCGAGCGCGCCAGGCCGGCCGCGGCACCCATCAGGTTCTGTTCGGCGATGCCCAGATTGACGTAGCGCTCGGCGGCCTTGCCGAAGTCGACGCCGTTGAACAGGCCGGTGTCGCTGTCGAGGCAGACCACCCGCTCGTCCGCGTCGAGGAACTCCACCAGGAGGTCGCGGTACACCTCGCGGCTGGAGGGGACCGGTGCCTCGGCCGGCTGGGTGTCCGCGGGTGCGGTGACGGGGCCGGTCATGCCTGGGCCGCCTTCCTGTACTCGGCGCGGAGGGTGGACAGCGCCCGCTTCTTCGGGCGCTCGGCGAGCCGGGCGAAGTGACTGCGGGTCTGGCCCTCGATGTAGGGCAGCCCGCGCCCCTTGACGGTGTGGGCGATCACGACGGTCGGCCGGTCCGCGTCGGCGGGGATGGCGTCGAACGTGGCCCGCAGCGCGGCGATGTCGTGGCCGTCCACCTCACGGACCGTCCAGCCGAAGCTGCGCCAGCGGTCGGCCAGCGGCTCCAGGCCCACGGCGTCCTCGGTGGGACCGGTGATCTGGAGGGTGTTGCGGTCCACGACGGCGACGAGCCCGCCGAGGCCGAGGGAGCCGGCCGCCATGGCGGCCTCCCACACCGACCCCTCCTGGAGTTCGCCGTCCCCGAGCACCACGAAGCAGCGCCGGTCGCTGTTGTCGAGGCGCGCGGCCAGCGCGAAACCGACGCCCTGGGGCAGCCCGTGCCCCAGTGACCCGGTCGGTGTCTCCACGCCGGGCACCGCGGGGTTGGGGTGCGCGGAGAAGAGGCTGTCGGGCTGCCCGTAGGTGGCCAGCTCCGCTTCGGGGAAGAAGCCGCGCTCGGCGAGCACCGCGTACAGGCCGATCGCCCCGTGCCCCTTGCTGAGCACCAGGATGTCGCGGTCGGGGGCCTCCGGCGCCAGTGGGTCGACGCGCAGCGTGGACCGGTAGAGCGTCACCAGGATCTCGACCAGGGACATGGATCCGCCGAGATGGCCGCCGCCCGCCGAAGCGCACATCTCCACGATGAGTTCACGCACCCTGAGGGTGTGCTCCGCGGGCGGGCCGCCGTGCCAGGCACCGGTGGCCGGTGCGGTGTCGGTCAGTTCAGTCATCGTCGTCCCCGGTGGTGGGCTTCGGTCCGGTCGGGTCGGGCGCGGCGGGCCGCAGCGTGTCGCTCAGTTCGTGGAGCGTGTCCGTCAGCACTTCGATGGCGTTGAGGTAGTGGCTCAGGACGACGTGCTCCTCGTCGGAGTGGTCGAGCTTGCTGTCTCCCGGGCCGTAGGTGGCCATGGGGATGCGCCAGCCCTCGGCCAGGGTGTTCATGTCGGACGTCGCCGTCTTCACCTTCGCCCTGGGGCGGACCCCCTGACGGCGGATGGCGAGGGACAGGGCCCGCACCACCGGGTCCGTACGGCCGACCCGGACGGCGCGGACGGCGTTGACGACGGAGAGGCGGCCCTGGGGCAGCCGCTCGGACAGCCGCGCGACCAGCCCGTCGTGGTCGAAGCCGGGCGGGATGCGCACGCCGATCCGGACGCGTGCGGACGTCAGGTCACCGGTGATCGACTCCAGGGTCGGGCCGGGGAGGTCGAACGAATCGTGCCCCGCGTCCGGCCCGAGCAGGTCCAGCAGCGCCGCCCAGCAGGCGGCGGCCAGTTCGGACGCCTTCGGCTCGGGGTTGCTGCCGTGCGTGGCCGGGACCTCCACCTCGTAGAGGAGGTCGACCTTGCCCTTGTAGCCGAGCACGGCCGTGTCCCAGCCGCTCGGTTCGCCGATGACCAGCGCGTCCGGCCGCCGGTGGGTGCGGGCGATGTGGGCCGCGCCCCGGGAGAGGGCGGTCTCCTCCTCCACCGCGCCGACGACGACGATCCGGCCGCGGAAGCGGTCGGCCGCGGCGGCGGCGCAGACCATGGCGGCCAGCGGCCCCTTGGCGTCCACCGCCCCCCGCCCGTACAGCAGACCGTCACGGGCCTGCACCGGCACCTCGCCGGGGACCGTGTCCATGTGGCCCAGCAACATCACCGTGGGGCCGTCGGCGGCCGCGGCACCGCCGCGCACGATCTCGCCGACCGCGTTGCCCGCCTCGTCGACCCGGGCCTCGAAGCCGAGTTCGCGCATGCTCCGCACGAGGAACTCGGCGAGCGGCCTCTCCTCGTACGACAGCGAGGGGATCTCCAGCATCCGCCGCAACAGGCCCACCGCGAACGACTCGTTGGGCCGTGGCGGCAGGGGCGTGCATACAGAGAGCTGGGTCATGTGTGGGCCTCCTCGGGCTGCAGGGTCACCTCGGTGGCGTGACCGGCCAGTGCCGCGCGCACCGGGTCGGGCCGCCGTCCGTCGGCGATGAGCACCCTGCGGGCCCCGCCGAGCAGCGCCTCCCGGGCCGCGATGAGTTTCAGCCCCATGCCGCCGCCGGTGAACGGCGGCGGACCGGAGCGGGGCACCGCGCACACCGGCAGCACCGAGTCCTCGTCCGCGGGATCCG
>NZ_JACBWZ010000647.1 GCF_013870595.1 Streptomyces sp. WELS2
CCGTCCACCGGCGGGACAGGCCCGCGATGCCGACCAGCACCGCCACCAGGGCGATCTTGGCCAGCAGCAGCTGCCCGTAGCGGGTGTCGGTGAACGCCGACCAGGAGCCGAGCTGCCGCCAGGACTGGTAGACGCCGGTGACGACGAGCACGAGGACGGAGCCGAAGGCCAGCCGGGAGAAGCGCCGGACGGCGGCGGCCTCGACCGGCTGTTCGGCGGGCGCCCGGTACAGCGCGGTCAGCAGGGCGGTGAGCCCGCCCAGCCAGGCGGCGACGGCCAGCAGATGGACGACGTCCACCGGCATGGCGAGGCCCGGCTGGAGTCCGGTGGAGGCGTGCTCGGCCATGGCCCAGCTGGTGGCGAGCCCGGCCGCCACGACCACTCCGCCGACCGCGAGCCCGAAGGTCAGGTCGCGCTTCTCGGAGACGTCCTCGCGCCGGGTGTAGGTGCCGAAGAGGACGGCGACGAACAGCGCGGCGGCGGCGAGCAGCAGCAGCCGGGAGACCAGCGCGGCCCCGGTCTTGGTCTGGAGCACCTGGCCGAGCAGGTCGAGGTCGAAGACGTCCGCGAACGCCCCCGAGGTGGTGTACGAGCCGCGCAGGAGCAGCAGCCACAGGGTGGCCGCGGTCAGCGCGATCCAGCCGCCGACGACGAGCCGCTGCACGGCCCGTACCCCCGCGCCGCGCTGCCAGCAGGCGAGCACGAAGGCCGCGCCGCCGGCGAGCACGATGAAACCGGCGTACGACACATACCGGCCGAACGCGTACAGTCCGCCCACGATCCCGCCGCCCGCGGCCGGCGCGGCGCCGGTCACGACGGTTGGCGAGGGCGCGCCGACGGAGAAGGTGTAGGCGCCGGCGACGGGGTGGCTGTCCGCGGAGACGACCTGGTAGGTGACGGTGTAGGTGCCCTTGGCCAGGCCGCTCTTCAGCTGCACGGCGTACGTCGTCCCGCTCACGTTGGCCGGGCTGCCCGTCTGCACCGGTTTGCCCCGGGGATCGAGGACGCGCACCGAGCCGTCGCTCATGGCCACCTTCTCGGAGAAGGTGAGCGACACCCGGGTGGGTGCCGTCGCGGCCACCGCCCCCTGCGCCGGGTCGCTGCCGGTCAGCGCCGCGTGGGCGGAGGCGGGAGAGGCGCCCGCCAGCAGCGCGCCGGTGACGGCGAGCAGGAGCAGCAGCAGGGTCCGCAGGCGGGGGGCGGTGGTCCGGGTCACGGTGGTCCCTCCCTCAGTGGCCGGTCGACGGGTTGTACGTCGCGGACTTCACCGGCATTTCGACGGTGAGCGGCCCCGACTTGGCGAAGGTGAGCTTCACACTGACCGTCTGGCCCTGCTTCGGCGCACGCTTCAGCTGCTCGAACATCAGGTGGTTGCCCCCGCTGCGGAACACCAGCCGGCCGTGCGCCGGTATGCGGAAGGAGGACTCCTCCGCCATGGCCCCGCCGGTGGTGCTGTGCATGGTGACCTGCCCGGCGACATCGCTGCTGACCGAGGTCAGCTCGTCGCCGGCCCCGCCCTTGTTGGTGATCGTCAGGAATCCGGCGGCCATGTCGGCGGAGACCGGCTGGGGCATGTAGGGGGAGCTGACGGACAGCTGTGCCGCCTCGGAGCCCGAGTCCGCCGCGGAGGCGGAACAGCCCGTGAGGGCCAGCGCGGCGGCGAGCGCGCCCGCGGTCAGGACGGCCCGGCGCGTCACGGGTTCGCTCCCTTGACGAGCTTGGGCAGGTCCCTGGTGTAGTCGTCGGCCGAGGCGTTCTCGCCGTAGAGGACGTAACCGGCGTCGGTCTTCGGGGAGAAGGCGACGACCTGGGTGCCGTGCATGGAGACGAGCTTGCCGTTCTTGTCCTTCTTCGTCGGCTCCACGGCGATGCCGAGGGACCGGGCGGCGGCCTGCACCTTGGCGAAGTCGCCGGTCAGGCCGATGAACGCGGGGTCGATGCCCTTGAGCCACTTGCCCAGCTCGGCGGGGGTGTCGCGGTCGGGGTCGGTGGTGACGAACACGACCTTCAGGGCGTCCTGCTCGGCCTTGGGCAGCGACTTCTTCGCGACGGCGATGTTGCTCATCGTGGCCGGGCAGATGTCCGGGCAGTGGGTGTAGCCGAAGTAGACGAGGGTCGGGTGGCCCTTGGTCTCCTTGCGGAGGTCGTACTTCTCGCCGTGGGTGTCGGTGAGGACCAGGGCCGGCTTGTCGAACGGCTGGTCGAGGACGGTGGCGGGCCTGTTCGATTCGGTGCCGCCCGAGACCACGGCGATCGGTGCGTTGTCGTCCTTCCCGCTGCCGCAGGCGGAAAGGGTCAGGGTGGCGGCGGCGAGCAGCGCCGCCGCGGCGAACGTCTTCTTGCGCATAGGAAAATGTCCCAGATGTGTGAACTCCGGCGCGCACCGGGGTCGCGCGGGGCCGCGCGGGGACGCCCCCGCGCGACGCCCGGTACGCGCTGCGGAACGAGGATCAGGCGGCGGTGCGGCGGCGGCCCGCGAAGACGCCGTAGGCCACGCCCGCGATGCCGATGACGATGCCGGCCACGCCGAGCACGCGCGCGGTGGTGTCGGTGCCGTCGCCGGAGTCCGCGGCGGCCGTGTTCTCGGTCTTGCCGGCCTTGGTGAGGGTGCTCGCCGAGCCGTGCCCGTCCTCCTCGGCGGTGGCCAGCTTCAGCACCGGGGCCGGGTTCTCCGGCTCGTCCTGGCCCTCCTGCGGGACCTCGATCCAGCGGACCACCTCCTTGTCGGAGTAGGTCTGGAGGGCCTTGAACACCAGCTGGTCGGTGTTCTCGGGCAGGGCGCCCATGGAGAGCGGGAACTTCTGGAAGAAACCGGGCTCGATGCCCTTGCCGTCGGCGGTCCAGGTGACCTTGCTGACGGCCTCGTCGATCTTCTCGCCGTGCATGGTCAGCGGCTTGGCCAGCTTGGACTTGGTGACGGTGGCCTTCCAGCCGGGCACCGGCTGCGGCATGACCGAGGCGATCGGGTGGTCGGCCGGCAGGCTGATCTCGACCTTGGTGGTCGAGGCGTCGTCGCGCTCGTTCGGGACCTTGACGTCCACGACCGCGTAGCCGCCCTTGGCCGCGGTGCCCTCCGGCTGCACGGAGACGTGCGCGAACGCGGGGACGGACAGGGCGAGGACGGCCGAGCCGGCGGCGACGGCGGCGGCGGCGATACGAGAAGCCTTCATGGCAGGGAGTACTCCACTCCGGGTGAGATGCGTTGGTGATCGGGAGTACGCGTGCGCGCGGCCCTGCCACTCGGAGCGGCCGGTACCGGTGTGCGCACGCGCGCGTGCCGCACGACGGCGGCGCCTCCCGTCCGGCTCTCTCGGATCCGGTCGTGGTGGTCGTCGCGTCGTGTCAGGCGGCGAGGAGGAGGGCGGCGGCGGGCGGACCGCGCCGGATCACCGTGTGCTGGAGTACGGCGGTGCGCGGGGCCGGGGTGTCGTCCCGCTCGGAGCGGTGGCCGCGCGGGCCGGTCCCGGTGACGGGAAGCAGCCCGGCGTACAGGGCGCGCACCAGCGCGAACGCGGCGCGCAGGGACCGTATGAGCGCCGTCTCCGTGACTCCGTACGCTCCGTGCGCCGACAGTTCGATCAGCCGCAGCACGGCCAGGTCCCCGCGGCGCAGCAGCCAGCC
>NZ_JACBWZ010000648.1 GCF_013870595.1 Streptomyces sp. WELS2
CCCCGGCGTTGGAGGAAGAAGGCTTGAAAGTCATGCCACGACCATGCCGCACAACCGCGGTGCGACGAATCAGGGATCACCCCCTACGGCACCCTGATTGCTCCCTGATGCCGTCTCAGCTTCCGAGGCCACCGGAGTTCCTGTGCCGCGTCAGGCAACGTTTGCCCTGAAGTCGGCGGAGAGCGGCGGAGAGCTCGGATGGCTCGGTCGAAAGTCCGGGGTCTTATGTGTCTCAGGCGGGGAAGATATTGGGTGGTTGAGCGCATCCCGTCTTACGGTTACGCCCTGATTGATCAATCGGAATCGCCTGTTGCGCCCGTGAAGGCGTATGAATTCCCGTACACCTTGCTGCCCCCACTACGGTGCGAACCAGCGCCATCTCACCAGGCCGTCCGTGTGACAGAACGAATATCCGTCCACGGGATCGAGGTTACCGCCGCTCCGACATTAACCGATCGCAATGGCCTGTAATTTCCCTTTCCTTAATGGGGGCACTTTCTCTGCGCAGTCGCCTTGATGGAGCGCTCTTTACCTCCCCATGCTTTAACCTTTTCGATCATTCCGGGCGCTGTGTGCATTGCAACACAAACGTAATGATGTCATGGTGTCACGAACATGAAAAAACAAAATATTCCCAAAGTGGGTTGACTGGAGATGTACGGAAAGTGCTCAGTACAGGTGTTCGGAAAAGCGCCCAGTGCAGGGCGTTTGGAAAACGCGCGGCAGACTCCAGGAGAACTCATGACCGTTTCCGTCAATCGCACCGCCAAAGTCACCACGCTTACCTGGACCCGGACCGACGACCCGCAGAGCCACATCACCCAGGCCGTCGAGGGCGGACACCTGGAAGCCGCCCTGACCCTCCTCGGTCTGCAGGACTACCGCGACCTGGCGAGCCTGCCCAAGGCCCAGCGCGCCAAGCTGCTCCGCCATACCGCCGCCCTCGCCGACGAGCTGACGCGACGCGTACGACACCTGACCGTCGCCCACCGCCATCGCGGCGCCTCCTGGGCGGAACTCGCCTTACTCCTGATGGACGACTCCGAGGCCCACAGCACCACCCGTAGCATCTATAACGCAGGTCTGAGGCAGATGGGCCTCACCAGCACCGACGCCGGCACCGCCAACGCCTGATCTTCCATTGCCGAAGTCGAACTCGTGGTGTCGCCGGGGTGCTCGGGTAGCGCTGAAGGGTGAGGTCGGCCAGTCCTGCGTTGTCGCCCATTCCTGCGGTTCGGCGGCTCTGCGGACGTTGAGGTTGTCCCGGACGAGCGCGATCGGGCCGCCGAGCTGCTGGTGGGCGGCGATCAGCAGGTCACGGTGGTCGCGCCACACAAAGCTCTCGCGGCCGTCACGTCGGCCGTCGTCCCGGCGGGGCCGGTAGACCAGCCGCGATCTGCGGCCGGGCCTGTAGCAGGTCGGCGCAGCGATCGACATCCGTCTGCGGGACCGGCCCCGCACCCGCACCACCGGGGTCCGGCCGCGCTGGGATCAGGTCTTGGCCTGCGGCGGCGTCATGGGGAATCCGGCCGCGTCCTCGAAGACGAGCCAGGCTCCATGGGCCGCCGCGAGTCTTCCGCGCACGGCCACACCGCCTTGATCCGCCCGGCCACCGCCTCGTCGTCCCGCTCGATGGCGCGCGGGCCGGGACCTGGCAGGACCAGCCGCTGCGCACCAGCAGCTTGCGCACACCCTGGATCGTGCAGGTCAGGTGGAAGCGTGCGACCATCCGAATCACGCGGTGCAGACCCGGGCGGCGCACGCCTGCCTGAGCTGGCGCAATGCCAAAGCCTGCCACCCCGGCATACTCGCCGTACAACGCCGGGAACGGGCTCGCGTCCGCAGCGAGAAGGGCGTTCGCCGGGGCGGACGCCCCTCGTCGCCGCAGTCCGAACACGTGGGAGATCCCGCCGTGCCCGGATGCGGAGATCAGACAGCGGCCAGGTTCTTCGCCATGACCCGCTCCCTGCCCACGCCATCGGGCAGAAGGCCGCCGGGCTCACCCGTGTCCGTGAAACCGTGCCGCTCATAGAGCGCGGTCGCCTTGCGGTTGTCCGGCGTGACGGACAACCGCAGCGTCGTGGCACCGCGCTCCGCCGCCCAGCGCTCGACCGCCTGGATCAGGTAGTCACCCACGCCCTTGCCTCGAGCCGTGGGTTTGACCCACATCGAGATCAACTCCACGCTCTCTGGTCCCTCGCCCGGCACTCCGCTGGCCATGCCCACTGGGAGGCCGTCGAGGAGCGCGATGAGATCGTGCGCGCCAGGAATCGACAGACGGGCACGCCAGCGTTCCTCCCGGTCGCCGGAGCCCTGCCACTGGGCCAGCGTCGATCCGAACGCGTAGGGCGCCTCGGCAAGCGCGGCCAGTCGCAACTCCCGCCAAAGGGGCCAGTCGTCCGCTTCCAAGGTGCGTAGTTCAAGCATGATTCAGACCCTGCTCGCCCGACGGGGCGGGCAGCAAGTTGATCACGACCACGCGAACGACGTCGTTCAGCCCTGCGACCAGTCGGAACCGGGGAGCGGTGGTGCCTCATGCACCGCGGACCAGGCGACGTCGGTGAACCTATCCGGTCACGTCACCAGGGCCTGTGCGGAGTCGTGATCAGCGTGCCGGTGGAACGTTCATGTGGCCGGATTGAACTGAGCGAAGGCGATCGGGTGTTGATGCCGCCGCCGGCTACGGGGTTCCGGCCGATCCCAGGGGAGACGCCGGCGCGTACCTGTCCATCAAGGGCCTCAGGGACGGCACCTTCGGCGTGGTGGGCTTGCTCCTGCTCGCTTTCGCCGGGGCGCGGGCCGAGGCCTGCTTCATGGTCGGCGTGGTCCTCGTCCCGCTCCTGGACACCCGGATAGTCCTGCGTCACGGCGGCCCGAAGGCCGTCGCTTTCGGCGTCCACCTCGCCACCGCCGCCGTCGTCCTGCTCAGCGCCGCGCTGCTCTTCGCGGCCTGACCGGCCCCAGGGCCGCCGGCCGGCCGACACCGTACGGCGGGCGGGCCCGGGGAAACCGTTTAACGGTCACCCCGCCCGGCCCATAGCATGACGTGAGGTGTAGGGGAGGACGTCGGGCACGCTGCACGGGGCGTGGCCGACCCGGCTGGCGCGGCCGGCGTCTACCGGGAGGTCCTGCTGCCGGCACGGGAGTTGCCGGTGCCGCTGCCCGGCCGTGCCGCGCGGCTCCTCGAGCTGGCCACCCCAGGAGCCGGGCATGGCGGAGGCGCGGGAGCTGGCCGGCTGGGCGGACCCGCGGGCCACGGCGTTCTTCTTCGGCGCCGGTCCGGCCGCGGCCTGGCTGAAAGCCCTTCAGGAGCACACGCCCCACCTGCTGCTGGACGACGAGACGGCGGGCGTCTGGCCGTCGGCGCCGTTCCTTCGGTACCTGGACGCCGTCGCCCCCGAGGCCGGGGACGAGGAGACCGAACGCCTCCGGAGTCACCCGGCCATCGCATACCTCCGCGGTTCCGCTCGGCCGGGCCGGCTCCTGCTCGCCCCGACGGCGCCTCGAACCCCACGAGGACGCCGGCCACGACCCGGCCGGCCGCCCGGCCGGCGATCCGCGCACCATGGGTGATCAGTGTCTTCTCTGGCGATAATTCCAGCTTGAGGTCTTCACGAA
>NZ_JACBWZ010000649.1 GCF_013870595.1 Streptomyces sp. WELS2
TGGCCGCCGCGCTGGTCCGGGCGGCGCTCGACAAACGGGTGGCCGAGGACTGTCTGCGCCGCGCCGGCTGACCGTGTCGTACTCCCCCGCGCGTACCGGGCCGCCCCTGCCGACGGGACGGCCCGGTCTCCTTGTACGGGGCCGGGTTCAGGGCGCGAGCCCGGTCAGAGGCCCAGCACGTGGGCGATCGTCCGCAGCACGCCCGCGTCGTTGTTGGACGGGGCCAGGTGGCGGGCCCGGCGGATCACCTCGGGGTGGGCGCCCGCCATGGCGAAGGACCACTCGGCGGCGTCGAGCATCTCCAGGTCGTTCAGGTAGTCGCCGAACACCATGGTCTGGGCGGGCGTGACGCCGAGCGCCCGCTGCAGACGGCGCAGGGCGGTGCCCTTGTTCGCGGTGCGGTTCATCACGTCCACCCAGTGCTCGCCGGAGACGACGACCTGGTGGGTGCCGGCGAAGGGGGCGAGGGCCGGGGCGACGGTGTGTTCGGCGGACGCGAAGTCGAACACCGCCACCTTGATCATGTCGTCCTCGACGGCGGTGACGTCCTCGACGATCCGGTGCTCGGCGTAGTACTGGCGCACCTCGGCGAGGAACGCCTCGTCGGTCCGCTCGACGTACGCCGCCCGCTTGCCGCAGACGACGGCGCCGACGTCCGCGCCGCCCGCGGCGAGCCGTCGTACCGTCCGCGCGATCTCCGCCGCGACGGACCCGTCCAGCGGGTCGGAGCTGAGTTCCACACCGTCGCGGACCACGTAGGTGCCGTTCTCCGCGATGAACACCATGCCCTCGGCGACCCGCTCGAACTGCCGGCGCAGGGTCGCGTACTGCCGTCCGCTGGCCGGGCTGAACAGCACCCCGCGGCGGCGCAGCTCGGCGAGCATCGGCCACAGCCCGTCGGGGATCCGCTTGGCGTCGTCCAGCAGCGTGCCGTCCATGTCGGTGACGATCAGCCGGATGTCGGCGGGCCCCGCGGGCAGCGCGGCGGTGTCGAGGAGGGGGGCGGGTATGGCGGGCATGTGCTGCTTCCGGTCGGGGGCGGGGATACCGGTCCAGTGTTCCTCATCGGCCCGGCGGGCCCCGAACCGCCCGCGGCGATCCGTTACCCGGGCGTCCGTCCGCGCGGGTGATCCGCTTCGCGGGACAGCGCGATCACCGGGAGGGACAATGACGGCACAAGCGCATGTGAGAAGGGCGGACAGGTGAACGAGGGGCACTCCCCGGCGGCCGGGGCGGCACGGCTGGACACCAGCGTGGCGCACAACGCGCGGGTCTGGAACCACTGGCTGGGCGGCAAGGACAACTACGAGGTCGACCAGCGGGTGGGCGACCGGATCGCCGGGATGTTCCCGGTGATCCGGGCCGTGGCCCGCGCGGACCGGGACTTCCTGGGCCGGGCGGTGCGGTTCCTGGCCGCCGAGCGCGGGATACGGCAGTTCCTCGACATCGGCACCGGGCTGCCCACGGCCGACAACACCCACGAGATAGCCCAGCGGATCGCTCCCGAGTCGCGGATCGTGTACGTCGACAACGACCCGATCGTGCTGGTGCACGCCCGCTCGCTGCTGACCAGTTCCCCCGAGGGCGTCACCGACTATCTCGACGCCGACGTGCGCGACCCGGACGTCATCGTGCGGGACGCCGCCCGGACCCTCGACCTGGACCGGCCGGTGGCGGTGATGATGCTGGGCATCCTCAACTTCGTGCCGGACACCGGCGAGGCCCGGGACATCGTGCGGCGGATCATGGCGGCCGTCCCCTCCGGCAGCCACCTGGTGCTCACCCACCCGACCTACGACGCCGAGGCGGGCGGCGCGGGCAACGTCGCCGCGATGGAGTTCTGGAACGCCCACGCCACCCCGCCGATCACCGCGCGCAGCCACGCCGAGATCGCCGGCTTCCTCGACGGTCTGGAACCGGTCGAGCCCGGGCTGGTGCCGTGTTCCCGGTGGCGCACCGGGACGGAGGCCGCCGTGGTGCCGCAGTACGGCGCGGTCGCCGTGAAACCCTGACCCCGGGGCCCGGCCGTCCCCCGCCGGCCGGGCCCGCCGAGGAGGACGCATGACCACGCTCGCCGACCCCCGACCCGGTGGCCGCCCCGGCGACCTGGAGAGGGTGCCCGCCCTCACCGCGGCCCTGGCGGCCCGGGGCGTGCACGGCATCGTCCTGGCGTATGTGGACACGGCGGGCGTCTGCCGGGTCAAGACGATCCCGACGGCACGGCTGGAGGCGGCCGTGGCCTGGGGGGTCGGCATGTCGCCGGTGTTCGACACGTTCCTCGCCGACGACTCCATCGTCACCACCGACGTCCTCGGCTCCCCCGACGGCGACCTCAGGCTCTACCCGGACCTCGACCACCTCGTGCCGCTGGCCGGGCAGCCCGGCTGGGCGTGGGCGCCGGTGGACCGGATCACCCAGGAGGGCGAGCGGCACCCCGGCTGCGCCCGGACCTTCCTGCGCCGCGTCGTCACCGAAGCCGCCGACCGGTACGGCCTCGCCTTCAAGGCGGCGATCGAGATCGAGTGGGCCGTGGGCGTCGGTTCGGCGCCCGCCGACGAGTTCGTCCCGGCGGCCACCGGGCCGGCCTACGGTGCCGTACGGCAGGTGGAGCTGAGCGACTACACCGCCGACCTGCTGGCCGCGCTCACCGCCCAGGGCGTGGACGTCGACCAGATCCACCCCGAGTACGCGCCCGCGCAGTTCGAGGTGTCGGTGGGCGCGCTGGACCCGGTGGCGGCGGCCGACCGCAGCGTGCTGGTGCGGCAGACGATCCGGGCGGTGGCCCAGCGGCACGGGCTGCGGGTCTCCTTCGCCCCGGCCTACCTCCCCGAGGGGGTCGGCAACGGCGGCCATCTGCACCTGTCCTGCTGGCGCGACGGGGTGAACCTGCACTCCGGCGGCGACGGCCGGTACGGCATGACGGCCACCGCCCAGGCGTTCCTCGCCGGGATCCTCGCCCATCTGCCCGGCCTGACCGCGGTGACCGCGCCGAGCCCGGCCAGCTATCTGCGGCTCCAGCCCTCCCAGTGGGCGGGGGTGTTCACCGCCTGGGGCCGGGAGACCCGCGAGGCCGCCGTACGGGTCGTCACCGGCACCGCGGGCCGCCGCGACCAGGACGCCAACCTGGAGGTCAAGCCCGTCGACCTGGCCGCCAACCCGTATCTGGCCCTCGGCTGTGTGATCGCCGCCGGGATCGACGGCATCACGGCGGACCGTCCGCTGCCCGGGGAGATCACCGGCGACCCGGTGCGGTACGGCCCGGAGGCCCCCGCGGGTCAGGCGGCCGTCACGGCGGCCTGACCCGCGGGTCGTCCGGAGTTCACCCGCCGGGCGGACGTCCGCCCCGGCCGGGAGTGCGAGCGAGGTCAGCCGAGGGCGGCGTCGGGCCCGAAGCGGCTGCGTACTGCGGTCTGCACCTCGGCCTCCTCGGCCGGGTCGGCGGCCAGCCGGCGCAGGCGCTCCACGACCCGGGTGTCACCGGTCTCGGCGTGCCGGGCGGCGAGTTCGCGGGTGGTCTCCTCGCAGTCCCACAGGCACTCGACGGCGAAGCCGGCGGCGAAGGAGGGGTCGGTCGCGGCCAGCGCGCGGGCGGCGCGGCCCCGCAGGTGGGAGGA
>NZ_JACBWZ010000065.1 GCF_013870595.1 Streptomyces sp. WELS2
CTCGACCCCCGCCTGCTGCCCCGGGTCGCCGGTCCCGTCCTCGGCGGCTCCGCCGACCTGGTCCTGGGCCGTCGCCGGCCGACGGCCCTCGGAGCCTGGCCGCCGCACGCCCGGTTGGCGAACCTGGAACTGGCCCGTCTGGTCCGCCGCCGTACCGGCCTGCCCCTGCGCGACCTGGGTCCCATGCGTGCGGCGCGGCGCGAGGCGCTGCTGGCCCTCGGGCTGACCGACCGGCGTTCCGGCTACCCGCTGCAGATGGTGGTCCGCGCCGCCGACGCCGGCTGGCGCGTGCACGAGACCGATGTGCCGTACCACCCGCGCACGGGCCGTTCGAAGGTCACCGGCACCTGGCTGGGCACGTGGCGGGCGGTACGGGACATGCGTGCCGTCCTCGCCGGGCCCCGCGCCACCGGCTCGACCGCCGCGGCTTCGGGAGCCGCCCGATGACCGCGGCGCCCACGGGGCCCACCACACTGCTGGTGATCGCCAAGGAACCCGTGCCCGGGCGGGTCAAGACCCGGCTCACCCCGCCGTACACCCCGCAGGAGGCCGCCGCGCTGGCCGAAGCCTCTCTCACCGACACGCTCCGCACGGTGCTCCGCTCCCCTGCCCGGCGCAGGCTCCTGGTCCTGGACGGCGATCCCGGACCCTGGCTGCCGCCCGGCTTCGAGGTGGTGCCCCAGGTCCCCGGAGAACTGGACGAGCGGATCGCCGGCGCCTTCGCGCACTGCGACCGCGGCCCCGCGCTGCTGGTCGGCATGGACACCCCGCAGCTGACGGCCGAACTGCTGTCCACCGTCGGACAAGAGGGCCACGACGCCTGGTTCGGCCCGGCCGCCGACGGCGGCTTCTGGGCCCTGGGCCTCGCCGATCCCACACACGCCGGAGCCCTCGTGCGAGGAGTGCCGATGTCCACCGACCGTACCGGGGCCGCCCAGCAACACCGGCTCGAGGAGGCAGGGCTGACGGTCCGCCACCTGCCTTCTCTGCGGGACGTCGACACGGCCGCCGACGCTGCCGCGGTCGCCGGCCTGTGCCCCTCCGGCGCCCGCTTCCCCGCGGTGCTGGCGTCACTCGCCGAGGCAGTCCGGTGAACACCACAGCGACCGGTCCGGGATCCCCTGTCGCCGAGCGGGCCCGGCCAGCGGCCGCCCGAACACACCAGCGGACCGTCCCCGTTCCGCCCGCCCGATCCGCGTCCGCGGCGCCCGGCACACCCTGGACCACCGACCCCTACGCCCGGGCCCTGCGCACCGGCCGCGGTCCGCTGTACCTGCGCCGCCTGGCACCACACCCACTCGGCCCGGCGGAACTGCTCCCGCTGGACGTCGAGCGCTGGTGCGCAGCACCCGACGCCGCGGACACCGGCGTACTGCGCCGCTGCACCGGCCCCGTCCTGGACGTCGGCTGCGGACCGGGCCGTCTGGTGGCCGCCCTGGCCGCCCGCGGGGTACCGGCCCTCGGCGTGGACGTCAGTCCGGACGCCGTCGCCCGTACCCGGCGCCACGGAGGAACGGCCCTGCGGCGCTCCGTCTTCGACCGCCTGCCGAGCGAGGGCCGCTGGCAGACCGTCCTGCTGATGGACGGCAACGTGGGGATCGGCGGCGAGCCGGCCGTCCTGTTCGCCCGGCTCCGGGACCTGGTCCGCCCCGGTGGCCGTCTGCTGGCCGAGGCGGCCGGCAACGACGCGGACGAACGCCTCACCGTCCGTGTCGAGGACGCCCACGGACACCACGGACGTCCCTTTCCCTGGGCCCGCGTCGGTACGACCGCCCTGCTGCGCACGGCCGAAACCACCGGCTGGGTGCTCACCGGCCGCTGGACGGGCAACGGCCGTCCCTTCGTGGAACTCCGCCGCCCGGACCGGGAGCGCGACGAGCTCTCCGCAGACGACGAGCATCCCGCAGCCCTTGGGGGGCCTGCCCGCCGATGACCGACAACACCGCTTCCCACCGGCCGGCCCCGGCTCCCGCCGAGCCACCGCCCCCACACCGCCCCGCCCCTCCGGTGAAGGCGCGAAGGACCTGGCCGGCCGTCATGGCGACGGTGGTCCTGCTCGCCGCGCTCACCGCCGTGGTCGTCGGCACCCTCCACGCCGGCGACAACGCGAGCGCTCCCGGCCGCCTGCTGGCCGGATACGCCCTCGCCTGGGCACTGTTCGCCGCCGCCGTGTGGACCGTGCGAAGGCTTGCGGCACGCGCCGCGACCGTCCTGGTCCTGCTCGGCGCGGCCGCGGTCCTGTCGGCCGGGCTGGCCGCGCCGCCCCGCACCAGCAACGACATGTACCGCTACGCCTGGGACGGCCGCGTCCAAGCGGCGGGCATCTCCCCCTACGCCCATCCGCCCGCCGCCCCGGAACTGGCCCGGCTGCGTGACAACTGGCTGTTCCCCACGAAAGGATCCTGCGAGGCATGGGGAGTGACCCGTACCGGCGGTGGACTGTGCGTCCGCATCAACCGGCCCACCGTCCCGACCATCTACCCTCCCGTCGCCGAGGGCTGGTACCTGGCCGTCCACGCCGTTTCCCCTCCGGGCAGCCGCCACAAACCGCTGCAAGCGGGCGGCGCGGTCCTGGCCTTCGGCACGACCCTGGCCCTGCTGGCGGTGCTGCGCCGACGCGGTGACCCGAGGCAGGCCCCGGCCCGGGCGGCACTGTGGGCCTGGTGCCCGGCCGTCACCTTCGAAGCCGTCAACAACGCGCACATCGACACGCTCGGTGTGCTGCTCACCGTCCTCGCGCTCGGTACCGCCACGGCCGGAACCCGTCGCGGCGCGCTGCTCGGCGCCGCGATCGCCGTGAAGATCCTTCCCGTCCTCGCACTGCCCGGGGCCCTGTCAGGACAACGCCGTCCGGCGCGTGCGCTGCGCGTCGCGGCGTCCGCCATCTCGGCGGCCGCGCTCGCCTACCTGCCCTACGTACTCGCCTCCGGCACGGACGTCCTCGGATACCTGCCGGGCTACCTGCGCGAGGAAGGCTACGAACCGGGCCGTGTACGCCGCTTCGCCCTGCTGCGCCTCCTGCTGCCGGACGCCGCGGCCGGCGTGACCGCGGCCGCACTGCTGGCCTTGACCGCCCTGTACGTGTGGCGGCACGGAGACCCGGCCCGCCCCTGGCGCGGCGCCCTGCTGCTGACCGGCACCACGCTGCTCCTGTTCTCGCCCAGCTACCCCTGGTACTCCCTGCTCGTCATCGCCCTCGCGGCCCTGGACGGCCGTTGGGAGTGGCTTACCGTCACCCTCGCCGGTACCGTCCTCTACCTCGCCGGCCGGCTCCTGCCCGGCTTCTCCCTCCAGGCATGGGCCTACGGCGCCGCCGCTCTCACCGTCACGGCCGGAGCCTGCCTGCGCTCCGCCCGGCACCGCGGCTCCGCAGCGCACCAGTGATCGGCGGGTCGCCGGGGTGGCGGTTGATCTCGCCAGCCAGGACGTGGGCGCGGGCAGTGGTTCGAGGAGCGATCGCGGCGTCGCGGGAAGGTGTCCGTGCACCATTGGACAGATAGTCTCTACGTAGATAATCTACGAATAGATCATCTAGCCGAGGAGACCACTCATGTGGGAGTACGAGCACGGCATCGAGACCAGCGCCACCCCCGAGGCGATCTGGCGGCTCTGGGCCGACGTTGAGAACTGGGGCACCTGGAACGCCGGGATCGAGAAGATCGAGATGAACGGTCCGTTCGCGGCGGGCACGCAGATCACGATGACGCCGCCCGGGGACGACCCGGTACCGCTGCTCATCGCCGAGGCGGTCGAAGGCGAACTGTTCGTCGACGAGGCGCGCTTCGACGGCCTGCTGCTGCGCACCATCCACCGGATCGACCGGATCGACCAGGACCGGATCCGCGTGGTGTACCGGATGGAGATCACCGGCCCCGGCGCCGCCGAGGCCGGCCCGCAGATCGGCCCGGGCATCACCGCCGACTGGCCCGAGACAATGGCCTCGCTCGCTGAACTGGCGCTTCGCTGATGCCCCTCAGCCCCGGCGACAGCCCTGGATTCCTGCTGTGGCACGCCACCCTGCGCTGGCAGCGCGACATCGCCACAGCTCTGGCCCCGCTCGATCTCACCCACGTGCAGTTCGTACTGCTCTCCTGCACCTGGTGGCTCAACACCCAGGGCGAGCATCCCAACCAGCTGGCCCTCGCCCGCCAAGCCGGCACCGATGTCAAGATGACCTCCCAGGTACTGCGCACCCTGGAGCACAAAGGACTCATCGAGCGCGAAGTCGACCCGGCCGACACCCGCGCCAAACGACTGCGCGTCACCGACACCGGCGCCGACCTGGCCCCGCGCGCGATTGCCGCTGTCGAGCGCGCCGACGCACGGTTCTTCCAACCGGTGCCCCTCGACGACGCGGTAGCCTTGCTCGGCCGCCTGGCCCACCCCGAAACCTGAAACGCCCTCACCGACGACCGCAGGCCACCGAACCCGAACCCACGGGTCGGTGGCATCTGCAACAGGCCGGCCCCACCGCCCCGGAAGGAAACGGCCGCCCTCCTCCCATGCCTGCCATCCCCGCCATGGCCGTCGCACTGACCGCCTCCGAGCGCCACCAGCCCAAGAAGATGGCCTGTGGTCACAAGACGCCGCACCAGGCCCGGCAGCGGGCAGCCATCGTGCTTCTGCCGACCCGAGGCTGCCCCAACGCCTGGACAACCGCGCAGACGCGGACGCACGTGGACACGGTGCGCGCCTGGCAGGGCCGGTTCGCCACCGCCGGCGGCATGCCTGACCTGTCCGACCGCAGGCGCTCGATGCGGCAGTTCCATTGGTGACTGCCTGATCCTTTTCAAGGCTTTCGGCGTGCCGCCGGTACCAGTAGTGGTCTGTACCCTGCGCCGGGTCCTCCCAAGGCAGTGGCATATGACCTCGTTCGAGGCCACATGCCGTCAGGCAAGTACGGCCGGTGGCTGGTGTTCTTCCGGTCCTGACGTGCCGGCCCGGGTGTCAGCGATCGTCCCGGAGCAGCTTGTACCGCCATACCGCGTCGAGGTCGCACTCGATGGGGCGCCGGGCGGCGCCGGCGGAAGGCGGCGTGCGCCTTCCACACACCGCTCGTCGTCATGGCGGGCGACCCCCTACACGGCGACGACCCGGACCTGACGGACCGGATCGTCCAGCAGCTCTGCCATGCCGTCGGCGAGGGCGGGATCGCGGCTCCTGCCGTCGGCGACCGTGCGGCAGGCCCGCTGCCGCACCTCTGCGTCGGGGTCGGTCATCAGACCCGGCAACGTCTCCTGGATGACGGGGGAAAAGGACCGTGACCACATGTCGGAGGCGGAGGCTACCGCGCGCCGCACCCGTACGTCGGGATGGCTGTCGTAGGGCAGGAGGGCCGCGTCGGCGCGCGGGTCGGCGTGGTCGGCCAGGCCGACCAGCACCTCGGTGAGCACGGCGGCGTCAGTCTCCCGGCCCGACCAGTCGACGAAGAGCTCCAGGGCGGCCCCCGCGAACGGTTGCTCGTCGCTCTGGTCCGACAGAAGGGTCAGTCGCAACGCCTCTGCACCGAAAAGCCGGTGAGCTGGGTCTGGGTGGACACGCAGGGCCGCAGCGGCGTCCCAGGTGTCCTGATCGCGGCGGTTCGCCAGAAGCAGGGTGGAAGTCGACCGTACGCCGTGCTGCTGGTCGGGGCGGGTCAGTGCGCGATCCATCAGCTCCTCCGCGCCCAGGCGCTTGGCCAGCCGCCGGTGCTGGCGGTGCAGGCCCCCGTCGTCCAGCAGACACCCCCGGCCCCCGCCAACGCCTGACCGAGGAATTCGGTCCGGGACGGTCACCGGGTTCCTCGGCCCGGACGGCGCCGACAGGAGAATCCTCCCTCGGCGGCCGCGGAGGTGCTGGGAAAAGCGAGCCTGGCGAGTGCGGCGCGCCGCCGGGTCGGAGGTTCTCCCTGGGTATGCGAGAGCGGCTTGGGATCCCGACCGCGCTGCTCGGCGACCCTCCGGTGCCGATGTTCGACGAGCCGGTCAACGGTCTGGCCCCGGAGGGCGTGCGATGAGTGCGCTACCTGTTCCGGAACCTGGCCACCGAGGTGCGCACTGTGCCGGCCTCCAGCCATCTGATGAGCGAGAGGGAGAACACCGCCGAACGCCTCGTGGTGATCGGCCGTGGCCGGCTGCTCGCGGAGGAGAGTGCCGCCGAGTTCGCCACGCGCGGCGCCCGTACCCGTACGCATGCCACCGTTCGCACCCCGGACGTCGCCCGGATCGCCGCCGTGCTGACCGCGGAGGACGCGGAGGCGCTCGCGGTGACCGGGACGAGCCCCGACCGGATCGGCGAACTCGCCTCCTAACTCACGGTGGCGATGCCGCGCAGACCTACGCTGCGCAGTCCCTGCCCATGGCAGGAACTGACGCTCGTGGTGGGCACCGCCCGGCCGGTGATGCGCTGACCGGCCATCGGGCCGGAGGCGATCCGGCCGCTGAGGAACGAGTCGAGGGGCGAGTAGCCGCCTACACCGGCCGCGGCGGGGGACACGGCCGATCGTCCCACGACCCGTCCGGTGCGCCCCGGCCCGGAGTACCAGGTGACGGTGGCCGAGCCTCGAACGCCGATCACTCGTGCGCAGGTGGCCCGGCCGCTGCCGTGCACGGTCAGCGTGCCCGAGCGGATGTTCTTGCGGCGGCCGTTCGGGGAGGTGCACTCGTTCATGTTGACGGTGCCGCGCGCCGTCACGGTGCGTGGGCCGGCGGAAACCGCGGGGGAGAAAGTGACGGGCACGGCGGTACGCATGGAGCAGCGCAGGGTGGCCGATGCGCGGTTCGAAAACGCGGTGCCCGGGGCCGCGGTGGCCGCCGGACCGGTGAGGCTGACCGTCAGCACGGTGACCATTGCCGCCATCAGGGCGCGGACCGGACGGCGTTCGCTTCGGGTTCCACGAGTCATCGGTGTACTCCTTCAAGGCGTCGTACGGGGCGGTTACGACGGTTGAGTCCGTCTGCGACCCCCGCGTCGGAAGCTAGTGACTTTGCGGCGTTTACACCATGTTGTGGACGCATTCGTCACTTGTTCGGCCCACGAATCGTTGGGAGTCGGCAGAGCCGTGCGAATCCGTCGGCGCCGTCCGCCGCCCTGAGAAGAGGCCGCATGCCACAGCGAACCCAGTCGTCAGTCGGCGTCCCGTCCCCCCGTGCCCGCGCGCCGTGGTCCGAGGTTCTCGTCCGGCAGGCCGTCGCCCGGCCCTGGCCGGTGCTGTGGGCAACGGCCCTGATCGGGGTGCTGTGCGTGCTGGCCTGCGTCAGCGGCACCACCTCCTTCTCCAGCGGCGGTTACATCGCCCCCGGAACCGAAGCCACCCGCGCCGAGTCCGAGCTGGTGCGCCGTTTCGACGCGCCTGTCCCTGACGTCGTCCTGCTGGTGCGCTTCCCGGGGCGGGCCACCGGTCCACAAGCCACCGCGCTCGGGCGGGCGATGACGCGTGACGCGGCGAGCCGTCCCGGTGTGCGAGAGGCGCTGTCGTACTGGACGACGGGGCAAGAGCGGTGGCTGTCCGACGACCGCCGCTCCGCGCTGATCACCCTGGACTTGCGCGGAGACGAGAACGAGGCCGCGCGCACCGCCGCCACGCTCGTCCCGCACCTCACCCGGCACCGGCCGGGGGCCCAGGTCAGCGCTACCGGGACGGCCTGGGTCATGGCCCAGGCCACCCAGCTCAGTCGGACGGAGTTGATCCGTGCCGAGCTGGTCGGCGCTCCCCTGACGGGCTTGGTGCTGCTGCTCGCCTTCGGCTCGGTGACCGCCGCGCTGCTGCCCGTGCTGGTCGGTGCGCTGGCCGTGGCCGGAACCTTCGCCGTGCTGCGGTTCGTCATGCTGTTCATGCCGGTATCGGTGTTCGCGGCCAACGTGACCACGGCGCTCGGTTTCGGACTGGCCGTGGACTACGCCCTCTTCGTGGTCACCCGGTACCGCGAGGAACGACGGATGTGCGCCGACCCGGCCGAATGCGTTGTCGTGGCCCTGCGCACAGTGGGGCGCTGCGTGCGCTACTCGGCGGCGACCGTGGTGCTGTGCCTGAGCACGCTGCTGCTGTTCCCCGTCGGGTTCCTGCGTTCACTCAGCGTCGCCGGGATGAGTGTGGCGGTGTGCGCCGCACTGGTCACCGTCCTGGTGCTGCCTGCCTCGCTCGCGCTGCTGGGAGACCGCCTCGTGGCCGGCGACCTGTTCGTCCGGCTGCGGCGCGGCCCGGAGGGCGGTGCCGTGCTCTGGGCACGGATCGCCCGGATCGCGACCGCGCGGCCCCTGGCTGCCGTTCTCGGCGCGGTGACTCTTCTGAGCGTTCTGGGGCTGCCGTTCGCACACGTGCGGTTCGGTGCCACCGATGAGCGGGTGCTGCCCGCCGCCGTCGAGTCGCACGCCACCGCCCGGCGCATCGAGGCGGAGTTCGACATGCCCTGGAACCGCACGCTCGCCGTCGTCCTGCCCCATGTCGATGCGCTTGAGCAGGCGGACCGGCTCGACGCGTACGCGGCTCGGGTGTCCGCACTCGGTGGCGTGCGGGAGGTGGCCACCGGCACGGGTACCTACCGGAAGGGGCGCCAGGTCGAGCAGGCGGGGCCGGACTCGCTGCCCTTCGTCGCCGAGGGCGCCAGCTGGCTGGCTGTGCTGCCCGCGCGCGGGCCGGAGCACGACCGTGGGCTCGTCGAGCGGTTGAGGGCCCTGCCGGCGCCGGGCGGCGGGGCGAGCGTCGCCGGTCGGCCCGCCCGGGTCCTCGACACCCAGGACGCCGTGCTCGGCACGCTGCCTCTCGCGGGCTCCCTGATCGTCGCCGGTGTGCTGTTCCTGCTGTTCCTGTTCACCGGCTCGGTCCTCGTCCCGCTCAAGGCGGTGCTGACCGGTGTGGTGAGCCTGGGAGCCTCGTTCGGGGCCATGGTGTTCGTGTTCCAGGACGGCCATCTGCGACGCCTGCTGGGCGACTTCACCGTCACCGGAGAGCTGGAGACGTCGGTGCCGGTGCTCATGTTCGCGGTGGCCTTCGCGTTGTCGGTCGACTACGAGCTCTTCCTGGTGTCCCGGGTCGAGGAGGGCTACCGGCGTCATGGCGACCACCGCGCCGCCGTCCTCGGCGCGGTTACCTCCACCGGCCGGGTGATCACCGCCGCGGCGACCGTGGTCGCGGTCGCCCTGGTGCCGCTTGCGGGTTCCGGTATCACCCTGCTCAAGCTCATGGGCTGCGGCCTGGCGTTGGCGGTCCTGGTCGACGCGACGGTAGTGCGCGGTGTCCTGGTCCCGGCTCTGATGGTCCTCACCGGAGCGGCCAACTGGTGGGCGCCACCCGGGTTGACGCGCCTGCGACAGCGGCTGGGCCTGGACTCCTGGCACCGGCCAGCGGCCCCTGAGGCGTCGTTGCCGCCGCAGCCGTCCCCGCGTTCGTCCGCGCCCGAGGGGGCCGGCACCGCCGGGCGGGGGCCTTCCACTCCGCCGACCAGGTGATGTGCGCCCGTAGTTGTCCCTGCCGCGCGCTACCCAGGACCGAGACCGTCGTTTAAGGCAGCGTCCCGGCTCGGCGGCCTCGTAGGGCCCTCCCGCCTGGTCCAGCCCCCTCCCCGCACTCGATGCCGCGAAGCGAGGTACAACCGGTCATGGCCGAACCCGACCGCCGTATGGCGCACGATCCGCTGGCCGTCATCGGCCTGGGCTGCATGTTCCCAGGCTCGGACGACCTCCAGGGCTTCTGGCGCTCAGTAGTGGCGGGCCGAGACTGCATCGGCGAAGTGCCCTCCGCCTGGTGGGACGTCGAAGAACACTACGACCCGGACATCTTCGCCCCCGACAAGGTCTACGCGCGGCGCGGCGGCTTCCTCACCCCCCAGCGGTTCGATCCCCTCGCCTTCGGTATGCCGCCGCGCAGTGTGGACTCCGTGGGCCTGGTGCAACTGCTCGGCCTGCGGGTCGCCCAGGAGGCGATGCGCGACGCCGCCCAGGGACGTGCCCGGTGGCACGACCCGGCGCGCACCGGAGTCGTTCTCGGCGTGTGCGGCGTCAACTCCACCATCGTCCCGCTCGCCGCCCGGCTCTGGGCCGCCCATGTGCGGGAGATCGCACTGCGCTGCGGCTTGTCCCCGGGTGACATCGACACTCTCACCAGCACGTTCCTCGAGAGCCTGCCGCAGTGGACCGAGGACTCCTTCCCCGGCACCCTCGGCAACATCGTCTCCGGCCGCATCGCCAACCGCTTCGACCTGGGCGCGGTCAACCACACCGTGGACGCCGCATGCGCCAGTTCCCTGGCCGCCGTGCGCGCCGCCGCCGACGAACTCCTCTCCCGCCGCGCCGATATGATGATCACCGGCGGCGCCGACGCCGACAACAGCCTGCTGGCCTTCATGTGCTTCAGCAAGACTCCGGCGCTGTCCCCGAGCGGCCGAGTGCGCCCGTTCGACTCCGACAGCGACGGTACCCTGCTGGGCGAGGGCCTGGGCATGCTGGTCCTGAAGCGTCTCGCCGACGCCGAACGCGACGGCGACCGGATCTACGCCGTACTGCGAGGCCTCGGCAGCTCCAGCGACGGACGCGCGAGGAGCATTTACGCGCCCTGCGGTCAGGGCCAGTTGCGGGCCCTCCACGCCGCCTACGACGACGCCGGCTGCCCGCCGCACAGCGTCGGCCTCATCGAGGCCCACGGGACCGGCACCCCCATCGGGGACGGCGCCGAGATCGAGGCACTCGACACCCTCATGTCCTCCGGCGCCCGACCCGCCAGCGTCGCGGTCGGCAGCGTCAAGTCCCAGATCGGGCACACCAAGGCGGCGGCGGGCGCGGCCGGCCTCATCAAGGCGGTGCTCGCCCTGCACCACAAGGTGCTGCCGCCCACCATCGGGGTCACCGTCCCCGCTGCCGCCCTGAACCGAGCGGACACCCCGCTCTACCTCAGCACCCGCTCCCGGCCCTGGATCCGCGACCCCGGCCGGCCCGTCCGCCGTGCCGGCGTCTCCGCGTTCGGCTTCGGCGGCGTCAACTACCACGCCGTACTGGAAGAGCACCTCCCCCGCGGAGCCACGCAGCCTTCCCAAGCCGCCCACGAACTGCCGGTCGCTTACCTGTGGCACGCGCCCACCCCGCAGCTCCTGCTCGCCAACCTGACGTCCGGCGCACCGGCGGCCCGGGAACCCGCACCCGCCGGGCACGCTCGCGTCGGCTTCGTCTGCCCCGCGGCCAATCGCTACGGCGACCTGCTCGACGCGACGGTACGACAACTGCGCGCGGCTCCCGAGCAGGACGAGTGGGAGCACCCCGAGGGCATTCACTACCGGCGTCGCGCGCTGCCCGGGGACGCGCGCGTCGCCGCCCTGTTCGCCGGGCAGGGCAGCCAGTACGTCGGCATGGGTGCCGCCGCGGCCCTCGCGGTTCCTCCCGTGCGCCGCGCCTTCGACGATGCCAATGCCCTGTGCGCCGTCGGCGACACCCTGGCGGACGCCGTCTTCCCGCCGCCCACCGCCGAACGGGAACGCGCCGCCGAGAACCGCCTGCGCCGCCCCGACCACGCGCAACTGGCCGTGGGCGCCCTGTCCCTCGGACAATGGGACTTCCTGTGTGAGCTGGGTTTCACCCCGCACGCCGTCCTCGGCCACAGCTTCGGCGAGGTCACCGCCCTGCATGCCGCGGGCGTCCTGGACCGCGCCGGATTCCTTGCCGTCGCCCACGCACGCGGCACCGCCCTGGCCTCGATCACCGGCGGGGACACCGACACCGGTGCCATGGCCGCCATCCACGCTTCCCCGGAGCGCGTACGGGACCTGCTCGACGGCCACCAGGACCTGCGGATCGCCAACGCCAACGCACCCGACGAGCAGGTGGTGGCCGGTCCCACCCCCGCCGTCGAGGCGTTCCTGGACTCCTGCCGCGCCGCGGGCGTCGGGACGCTGCGCCTGCCGGTCGGCGCCGCCTTTCACACCCCTCTCGTCGCCCACGCCCGGGCGCCCTTCGCCCACGCCTGCGCCGCGATCCCGTTCGCCGCTCCCACCGTTCCCGTGCTCGCCGGCGCGGACGGGGCAGGGTACGGCAAGGACGACGACGCTCGCGCGACCCTGGTGGATCAGCTCACCGCGCCCGTCGACTTCGCGGCCCGTCTGCGCGAGCTGCACGACGACGGTGCCACGGTGTTCGTGGAGTTCGGACCCCGGCGCATCCTCGCCGGACTGGTCCGGCGCACCCTGGCCGGTCGGCCCGTGGAAGTCGTCTCCTGCGACGCCGCCGACCGTACCGGCGACTCGGCGGCCGCCCTCAAGTCCGCGGCCCTGCGCCTGGCCGTGCTCGGTCTGCCGCTGACCGGCATCAACCGTTACGACGCGCCGCCGCCCCCGGCCCCCGATCCCGCGTCCACGGTGGCCCGTACCCTGCACGGTCCCAACTTCGCCTTCCTCGCCTCCCGGGAGGCGAGCCACGCGGCCCTGCCACCCCGGACAGCCGCGGTCCCCGGGCCGGCCGCGCCTTCGGTTCCGCTCCCGTCGGCGCGGTCAGCCGTGCCCATCGAGCCGCCGCGGCAACCGATCGCGCCGGGACGCGGCACGCATGCCGCGCTCGCGGACGCGGCGGCCGCGCATCTCGACGCCCACGTGCGCTTCCTGGACGGACAGTTGGACACCGCGCAGGAGCTGACCCGGCTGCTGGACACCGCGACCCGCGGGGGCGGCGAAGCCACGCCCCTCATCGAAGCCGTACAGGCCCTGTCCCGGCACAGTCTGGCCGTGGGGGAGGCGCACATCCGCGCCGGTGAAGTGGTCACCGCCCTGCTCACCCCGGCCGTCGGCGCCCCGCTCCCACCGACCGCCGATGACACCATGGCCTCTGGTGCCCCACCTGCCGCAAGCGGCGTCGCCGCACCGGAGGATCTCGGTGCCGCCTCGGCACCCGATGAATCCACTGTTCCGGCCGCCCCGACCACATTCATCCCGGCGGGCCGCAATCTGGCCGACGGCGGCTCCGGCGACCGCTGGGCGGCCGTGCGCTCCCTGCGCGACGGCACCGTACCGGCGGACTCGGGCGCCGCCCGCGACGCTGCGGATCCGGACGAACTCAGCCCGGCCGAGGTCGAGCGGACCTTCCTGGAAATCATCGCCGAACGCACCGGCTACGACGCACACCAGCTCGCACCGGACCTCTACATCCAGGAAGACCTGGGCATCGACTCACTGAAACAGGTCGAGATCGCCTCCGCCATCTGGCAGCGGTACCCCGTTATCAGCCGGGAGCAGCTGTTCGAGTTCAGCTCGGCGCGCACGGTCGGTGAGATGAGCCAGAAGTTCCGGTCAGTCCTGGCCGGCAAGGGAGCCAGCGACATCACCTGGGGCATCATGCCGGAGGACGGCGGGCCGCCCCCGGCCGCGCGCACCTATGTCACCCTGCGCACCCTGCCCGCACCCGACACGTGCGACACCCTGTTCCCCGACGCCCCGCGTGCCCTGCTCGTCGACGACGGCAGTTCCCTGGCTGCGACGCTCGGCGACGCGCTGCGTGTGCGCGGATGGCGGGTGCACCGCCTCGGCCTGCCCGGCAGCACCTCACCGGACGCCGGGCACACCCTCACCGACTGGGGCGAAGCGGCCCTTGCCGCCGGGCTGCGTGCCGTCAGCGACCCGGACGGCCCTCCGCACCTGGTACTGCAACCTGTCGGCCGGGACACGGACACCACTGCGGACTCCCTCGTCACACGCCTCCAGCACAGCGTCCTCCTCGCCAAACACGTCTGCCCCGCTCTGAACGAAACCGCCGGCACCGGCCGTCGAGCCGCGTTCCTCACCGTCACCCGGCTCGACGGCGCCCTGGGACACCGAGGCTCGGGCGGAGACACCACCGCCGCCCTCGCCGGCGGCCTGGCCGGGCTGGTCAAGACGGTGGCGCTGGAAGCGCCCGCGCTGTTCTGCCGAGCTGTCGATCTCGACCCCGCGCTCAACGACGAGGAGGCCGCCACCGCCTTCTTCGTCGAACTCACCGACACCGCCACCGACGTAAAGGAGACAGGCCACGACCGGCTCGGACGCCGTACCACGGCCCTCGCCGCCGAACCGGACGTCAGTGCCCTGCCGCATGACCCCACCACCCCCGGTCTGACCGGGGACGACGTCCTGCTGGTGTCCGGCGGCGCCTCCGGCATCACCGCTTGGTGCGTGCGGGCCCTCGCCCGGGCCCACCGCTGCGGCTTCGTCCTCCTGGGCCGGACCGAGCCCCCGCCCGCAAGCGGCTCCCCCGGCGGCGCTCCAAGCGACCGGAACGCGGGCATCGCGGAACTGCTCACGGAGCTACGCGCCGACGGAATCACCGCCGACTACGTCAGTGCCGACCTTTTGGACGCCGATGCCGTCGGCCGGGCTCTGGCCCCGCATCTGCCCCGCGTCACCGGACTCGTCCACGCGGCCGGGGTCCTGGGCGACAAGCCGCTGCGCGACAAGACCCCGGAGGCCGTGGCCCGCGTCGTAGGCACCAAACTCACCGGCCTGCACCACCTCATGGGCGCGCTCGACCAGACCCGGCTGCGCCATCTGATGGTCTTCTCCTCGATCGCCGGCTATTGGGGCAACGTCCGCCAGTCCGACTACGCGCTGGCCAACGAATCCCTGGTCCGCTACGCCTGCGCCGTCAAGGCTGCCCGGCCCGCCACCCGGGTCACCACCCTGATCTGGGGTCCCTGGGAGGGAGGGATGGCCGCCCCCATGGCCGACCTGTTCCGCGGCCAGGGCGTTCCCGTCCTCACCCGCGAGGAGGGCTGCGGCCACCTGCTCGGCCTCACCCAGCGGGCTTCCGGCGTGGATGCCGTAACTGTCATCGGCCCCACCGTTGCCCCCGTCCGGCGCACCGACCGCCTGCCCGGCACCGTCCGTGCCACCCGTTCCCTGCGTGGCATGCGCCACGAACCCGTCCTGCGCGACCACAGCTTCGGCGGCTTCCCGCTGTTGCCCCTGACGGCCGCTGTCGGCTGGGGCCTGAACGTTCTGGAACGCTCCCTGGGCGGGCAGACCCGGGTCCGCGCCTGCCACGACTTCAGAGTGCGCCGTGGCCTCTACCTCGACGGCAGCCAGCCCGACCTGGCAACCGCCGTCGCCGTCCGGGGAGACGACGGCACCAGCGCCCGCCTCACCATCACAGCAGCCGACGGATCGCCGCACCCCTGCTATGAGGCCCACTACACCTGGGGCGTCGAGCCCCCAGCGGCGCCGGCCCGCCTCACCCTTCCCGCAGGCCACCTCGACGGTCCCCTTCACCGCGCCTACGAGGAAGGCTTCTTCTTCCACGGCCCCGCCCTCACCGGCCTGCGCGACGTCCTGTCCGACACCCCCGGACGACTCGTCCTCAGCGCCCGCATGCCCGACCCCGTGCTGGCCGCCGGTGCCTTCGCCACCCCGCTGTTCAGTCCCGGGCTGAGTGACCTGCTCCTGCAAGCCGCAGCACTGCTGGTGCGCTCCCACCACCACCGGGCCTGCCCCCCGATCAGCGTCCGTTCGGTCGAACTGTTCGCCCCGCTGCCCGACAACGCTCCCTTCCTCGTCGTCGCCGACCTCGAGAGCATCACCCCCGTGGGCGCCCACTGCACCGTGACAGCGTGCGCACCGGGCGGCGACATCCTCCAGCGCTGGAGCGGAGTGACACTCGTCAACCTCAACCCGGACGAGTTGCTGTCCCGTCTGCGAGAAGCCACGACACCATCGGCCCCGGCCGACGACGGCGCGGCGCCCCGGTCCTCACGCACACCCTGCAGGACCGCCTCGGAGAGCCGTGCCCCCGACCTGCCGGCATTGGCGAAGCCGCCGACGGCCTTCCCCCCAGCACCACCATCGCCGCACGCCAGGACTTCCAGAACGGGGGCATCGGCTTCCGCGCCCTCCGCGGACCCTGCCGCGGCGACGGTGCCCTCGTCCGCGGACCTGGCCGGCAACCCGACTGCGGCACCCTCCGCCCAGACGCTCGAGGGCCCCGGCCAACACCACACCATGGAAGGAGTCCCCAGTGTCTGAGCTCGCTTTCGACGGCACGCCGCTGCACACCCTGCTCGCCCAGGACCCCACCCCGGCGGCAGCCGCTCACACCGTGCGCGGCCCGGGTCCAGCGCCCTGTCACACCGCCGTCGGGCAGCCCCCGACGACGGTGCCGCACGGGTTCTCCCTCCTGCTGGCCGACCGGCTCCAACAGGCGCACGTCGCCGTGCTGACCGCCCATCACGCCATCGCCCGGCACCAAGTACGCCTGGCGGAAGAATCCGCCGGCACCGGACTCGACCGATGACCCCGCCGCAGAACCCAGCGGAAGTGCTCGCAGTCCTGAAGGCCCTGGACCGGCCCTGTTACGTCACCGGCCCGCCGCACGACATCCGGCTGACCCACGACCGGCCCACCCCGGCACGGCCCCTGCTCGCCTAC
>NZ_JACBWZ010000650.1 GCF_013870595.1 Streptomyces sp. WELS2
GGCGGGCGCACCGTGCAGGGGGTGCTGACACTGGCCGCGCCGGGCGACCGCTTCGCCCCGGACACCACCGTGATGCTGCTGGAGCTGGCCCGGCGGGCGGGCATCGCGCTGGAGAACGCCCGTCAGTACGAGCAGCACCGGGATGTCGCCGAGGCGCTGCAACGCGCGCAGCTGACGAAGCTGCCCTCCGTGCGGGGCCTGGACCTGGCCGCGCGCTATCTGCCGGCGACGCACGGCCTGAACATCGGGGGCGACTGGTACGACGCCTTCACCCAGCCGGACGGCAGTGTGCTGGCGGTGATAGGTGACGTCACCGGACACGGGCTGCGCGCGGCGGTCATCATGGGCCAGTTGCGCACCGCGCTGCGCGCCTACGCCGTCGAGGGCAACGGCCCGGCGCGGATCCTCACCCTGCTGCACCGCATGCTCCGCCATCAGCAGCCGGAGCTGTACGCGACGTGTGCCATCGCCCGGTTCACGCCCGGGGAGCCGGAGGTGGTGTGGGCCGCCGCGGGGCATCCGCCGGCCGTCGCCCGCGGACCGCGGGGACAGGTGCGGGTGCTGGAGGCGAAGCCGGGGATCATGCTGGGGGTGCCGCTGCCGTACGAGTACGAGGAGCACACCGTCGAGTTGCCGGCCGGATCCGTCCTCGCGCTGTACACGGATGGTCTGGTGGAGCGGCGGACCGCCGGGATCGACGCGGGCATCGACCGGCTCGCCCGCGCGATGCAGGTGCTCGGCCCCGCGGAGCTGTCGGCGCTGGACGCGGCGGCCGACGCGCTGCTGAAGCCGATGCTGCACGACTCCGAACACGACGACGACATCTGCCTGTTGCTGTGCCGCACCACGAGCGGGTGAACGGCCGTGCGCCGGCCCCCCGTCGCGGGGGCCGGCGCACGGCGGGGGTCACTTGTTCAGACAGGCGTTGCCGAAGGCCGGGTTCAGCAGGCCGATGATGTCGATGCTGTTGCCGCAGACGTTGGCCTGGATCTCGATCGGCACCTGGATGACGTTGCCGGACAGGACCCCGGGGCTGTTGGCGGCGACGCCCACCGCGGACGCGCCGCCGCCGTCGGAGGCGAAGGCGTCGGCCGTGCCGGCCAGGGCGAGGGCTGCGGTGATGACGGTGGTGGTGGCCAAGGAACGAAGACGCATGTTCTGCCTCACTGGTTGACGTCGGAACGTCTCCATCACATCGGGGGGATGTGCGGTTCGCCTCCGCTGCTACGCCGTCCGGGCGGCCCTCGCCGCGACATTCCCCCGTCCGGCCGGTCAGGCGGCGGACGGGAAGCGTTCCCAGACCCGGTGCGCGCCGAGCAGCCGGGTGAGCTCCGAGAGCACGCCGGTGGCGGTGTCCCCGGCGATCACGCCGGGAGCGTCCAGCGGGATGGCGGCCCGCACCCGGGTGGAGTCGTGCACCGGGATCTCCCACACCCGGCTCATCACACCCCCGGGCGCGACGCGGGCACCTGGACCACCCAGGCCACGGCCGTGACGGTCGTGCCCCGGCCGGGCTCGGTGTCGACACTGAACTCGTGCACCAGCCGCTTCGCTCCGCTCAGTCCCAGCCCCAGGCCGCCGCCGGTGGTGTACCCGTCGGTCATGGCCAGTTCCAGATCGCGGATGCCCGGACCCTCGTCGATGAAACACATCCGCAGGCCGCGACTGCGCCCGTTGTCCAGCGAGGTGATCTCCACCCGCCCGCCACCGCCGTGCACCAGAGTGTTGCGGGCCAGCTCGCTCGCCGCCGTGACCAGCTTGGTCTGCTGCACCAAGCCGAAGCCGAGCCCCGCCGCGCACTGCCGCACCTGCTGCCGTACCCAGGCCAGATCCGCGTCCGAGCCGATGGGCAGGCTCGTCGTGGAGATCCGGCCGGACGGCTGCATCAGCTCCCCCTCTGGTTCAGCAGTTCCATGGCACGGTCCACGTCCAGCGCGGTGTCCAGGCCGGGCAGCGTGAGCCCCAGCTCGACCAGGGTGATCGCCACGGCGGGCCGCATCCCGGCCAGGACCGTACGCGCCGCCAGCAGCCCGGCCGTGGAGGCGATCTCCGCGAGCACCCGGCCGAGGAAGGAGTCGACGATGTCCACCCCGGAGATGTCGATCACCACTCCGGTCACCCGGTTGCCGGCGATGCGGTGGGTGATGTCCTGCTGCAACTGCTCGGCCAGGCCGTCGTGCAGCTCGCCCTGGAGGGAGACCAGCAGCACGTCGCCGAGGGCGAGCACCGGGACGTGGGCCGGCTGGCCGGGGAGGGGCTGGTTCACCGGGCACCCGCATCCGTGTGCGCCCGGGACACCTCGATGCCCTGTTTGCCGAGCGCGTAGGCCAGCGCGTCGGCCAGCGAGGACCGGGTGATGATCGTCCCGAGGTCGATGCCGAGGTGGACGATGGTCTGCGCGATGGCCGGGCGGATGCCGGAGACGATGCATTCCGCGCCCATCAGCCGGGCCGCGGCGACCGTCTTCATCAGGTGCTGGGCGACGAGCGAGTCGACGGTCGGCACACCGGTGATGTCGAGGATCGCGTACCGGGCCCGCTGGTCCACGATCGCCTCCAGCAACGACTCCATCACCACCTGGCTGCGCGCGCTGTCCAGGGTGCCGATCAGCGGCACGGCGACCGTGCCCTCCCACAGCTTGATCACCGGGGTGGCCACCTCGAGCAGCTGCTGCCGCTGCCGCTCGATCAGCTCGGCGTTCGCGTCCAGCGCCGTCTCCATCACGACCAGCCGCAGCGTGCCCAGCAGCAGGGTCAGCGCCAGCACGGCCTCCTGGGCCCCCGGGGCCGTGGGGTCGGTGAACTCCTCACGCAGCAGGTCCACCGCGGGCATGCGCAGCCCGGCCACCTCGTCGGCGATCTGCGAGGCGGTGGACCCGGCGCGGGCCCGGGTCTGCGTCATCCGTCCCAACTGGTCGCGCACCGGCACGAAGCCGGGCGAGCCCACGTCTTCCAGCCGTCCGCTGACGGCCACCTCGGAGAGCGCTTCCACCACGGCCTTGCACGCCTCCACCGCCTCGTCGCGGGAGACGGTGAAGACCGAGCGGAACAAGGGCGTGTCGGCCCAGCGCTGGGCGATCTGCTCCTTGCGCTGTTCCAGGAAGGTACTCACCACCTGAGGTGCCGATACGGCCGCGTCCTGCTCGGGCACTGTCATCCTCTCCTCTCGCACAGCCAGGTGTGCCGGTGGGCCGGCTCTCGAAGCCGATCATTGCCGACCGCCCACCGTAGCGACCGGTGTACGGCCGGGCCAAACCCGCTCCCGGCTCTGTGACCAGGCCGACCACCGCCCGGAACCGGGACGGCCGGCCCGGCTCGACGGGCGGGCGAGAGGGCGGGGCCCGGTCGGGCGTCCACTGCTGGTCCGGGTACGACGGCTCGGCTCCTTCGGTGCCTGCGACTGTCGCCGGCCCGGTGGAGCGCGTCCGCCGGGGCCGGCGTCGGTCTGGCGCCTACCCCGTAAACCCGCCGGCTCTCCTACGTCTTGCCGACGTCACCCGCGCGTGCGACCCGCCGCCGGGACGGGCGGGGCGGCCGTGCGGGATCCGGCGGCCGGGAAAGGGGGAACAGACGGCCGAACCGAGCCGGAGGAATCGGCTGGAAAGAG
>NZ_JACBWZ010000651.1 GCF_013870595.1 Streptomyces sp. WELS2
CCCGCCCCGGCTCCGGGCGCCGGGAAGATCAACCTGGACAAGGGCCGGGTCAGCCTCCAGAAGAACCAGACGGTGTCCCTGGTCAAGGGCGGCCGGCCGGTGCTGTCGCAGGTGCGGATGGGCCTCGGCTGGGAACCGGCGTTCCGGGGCAAGGACATCGACCTGGACGCCTCGGTCATCGCCTACGGCCCGCAGCGCGACCACATCGACAGCTGCTACTTCGGCAACCTGGTGATCCTGAACGGCGCGATCCGGCACTCCGGTGACAATCTGACCGGTGAGGGCGGGGGCGACGACGAGGTCATCACGGTCGACCTCGGCCGGCTGCCCCAGGAGGTCACCGGCCTGGTCTTCACGGTGAACTCCTTCTCCGGCCAGAAGTTCACGGAGGTCGCCAAGGCCTACTGCCGCCTGGTCGACGCGGCGACGGGCGAGGAACTGGTCCGCTTCGACCTCACCTCCGCGGAACCCCGCACGGGCGTCATGATGGCCAAGCTCGTCCGCCAGTTCTCCGGCGAATGGGATATGACGGCGATGGGCGACTTCGTCAAGGCCCGCACGGTACGCAACATGGTGGATCCGGCCGCGAAGGCCCTGTGACTCCGGCCCGGCCCGGGGGCGGCACCACCGCCGCCCCCCTCTCCCGGTAACCGACCGCAGGCGACCCCCAGCCGCGCCCGGTCAGCGGCGGACCGCCCCCTCGGCGCCGCGCAACCCCTCCCCCAGCAGATCCAGGTAGCGGCGGATCTCGCGCTCTCCGGCCCCCGCCAGCTCCGCAGCCGAGGCCACCCCGTGGACCAGCCGCAGGACCTCGATCGGCTCGACGTCCCCCCGCAGCGCCCCGGCCTGCTGCGCCGCCCCCACCAACCGCGTCACGGCCCCCTTCACCACGGCCCCGCACACGGTCGGCGCCGCCGCGCCGCCGTCGGTCACCGCCGAACCCAGCAGCGCCTTCATCCCGCGCACCTGGATCGTGCCGACCGCCAGCTCGTACAGCCACTCCGCCAGCGCCTCGCCCGGCGCCAGCTCCTTCGCCAGCTCGTCGGCCCGCGCGCCCAACGCCTCGATGCGGTCCACGTACGCCGCCTCCAGCAGCGCCTGCCGCGTCGGGAAGTGCCGGTACAGCGTGCCCGACCCGACCCCCGCCCGCTTGGCGATGTCGTCGAGTGAGGCGTTCTCCCCGTGCTCGGCGAAGGCCTCCGCCGCCACCTTCAGCAACCGCTGGTAGTTGCGCCGAGCGTCCGCGCGCATGGGCCTGCCCTGCGTCATCCACCCACTCCTCGCCGACCGGGGACCCTCTCCGCATCTTATCGAGCACCACACGGAGACGGCCCCCGCCGGGCGGGGTCAGCGCCGCTGCCGCTTCCAGGGTCCGGTGATGGCGAGCATGATGCCGGGCGTCTGGATGTTGGCGAACAGGGTGCGGCCGTCGGGCGAGAAGGTGACACCGGTGAACTCGCTGTACTCCGGCTCCTCGGGGGTGCCGATGTTCAGCTCGTTGCGGGCGATCGGGTAGGTCCGGCCGCTCTCGGTGGCGCCGAACAGGTGCTGGACGCCCTCGCCGTCCTCGGCGATGACCAGGCCCCCGTAGGGGGAGACGGTGATGTTGTCGGGGCCGTCGAAGGCACCGTCCGCGGCCGGGTCCGGGTTCACCCCGAGCAGCACCTTCAGGGTCAGGGTGCGGCGCCCCGGGTCGTAGAACCAGACCTGGCCGTCGTGCTGGACCGGGCTCTCCTTGCGGGCGTAGGAGGAGACGACGTACGCACCGCCGTCGGCCCACCACATGCCCTCCAGCTTGCGGGCGCGGGTGACCTGGCCGTCGGTGAACTGCTTGCGCACCGAGACGGTCCGGGCGTCCCGGTCGGGCACGTCCACCCAGTCCACGCCGTACACGGTGCCGGTCCTCGTGGCACGGGACAGGTCGTCCACGTACCGGCCGCCGGAGTCGAAGCACTTGAAGGCCTGGAGCACGCCCGCGTCGTCGGCGAGGGTGCGCAGCTTGCCGCGGCCGTGCCGGAAGCCGGTCGGCGGGACCCAGCGGTAGAACAGGCCGTTGGGGCCGGAGGCGTCTTCGGTGAGGTAGGCGTGGCCGCGCTTGGGGTCGATGACGACCGCCTCGTGGGCGTAGCGGCCGAACGCCTTCACGGGCCTCGGGTCGCGGTTGGCCCGGCGGTCCTCCGGGTCGACCTCGAAGACATAGCCGTGGTCCTTGGTGAAGCCGTTCTTCCCGGCCTTGTCCTCGGTCTCCTCGCAGGTCAGCCAGGTGCCCCAGGGGGTGCTGCCGCCCGCGCAGTTGGTGGCGGTGCCGGCGATGCCCACCCACTCGGCGACCTCGCCGCCCCGGCGGACCTCCACCACCGTGCAGCCGCCGGCCGCCGCCGGGTCGTAGACCAGGCCCTCGGCGAGCGGCACCGGGTGCGGCCACTGGGCGCGGGGACCGGCCAGCTCGTGGTTGTTGACGAGCAGGGTGGTGCCGCGCCGGCCCTCGAAGGCGGCGGTGCCGTCGTGGTTGGACGGGGTGAACTCGCCGGACTCCAGCCGGGTCCGGCCGCTGTAGGTGATGATCTCGTAGCGGAAGCCCGCGGGCAGGGCGAGGATGCCGTCCGGGTCGGGGATCAGCGGGCCGTATCCGACGCCGTGGTGGTGGCCCCCCTGCTCCGAGGCGGTCTCGGCGGTCTCGGTCTCCGTGGCGGCAAGGGCGTTCGGCGCGGTGGCGAGGGCGCCGACGCTGCCCGCCAGGGCGACCCCGGCACCGGTGATCGCGGATGACCTGGTGAAGTCCCTGCGGGTGAGCGACATGGTGTCTCCTGTGACGGCGGTTGCGGTGTCGTGGAGGGTGGGGGGCCTCGGTTCGGCGCAACGCTCCCGCCCGCCCGTGAACGCGAGTTGAACACCGGACCACCACCGCGCCGCCTGTTCCATGAATCCGTATGCGGCAGACCATGACTCCGTATACGACGACACCCTCGGGCACCCGGAACACCGTCACCCCACCCCGGCCTCACGCGAGGGCACCCCGCAGGCCGGTCACCGTGCACCACCGGCTCCGGCTCACCCGGCTTGCCGCGAGAGCGGGGCCACCGACCGGACCCGGACCGGCAGGCCCCTCGAACCCGGCGCCCCACGGCCACCCCTCCCCCGGCCACCGGCGCCTCGCTCCGCTCACCGCGCCCGCCCCTCCCCCGCCGGCTCGGCGACCACGCCCCTCCGCGCTCAGCCTCCCTGCTGGGACCGTGCCTTGAACGCCGCCTTCCGGGCCTCCTTGGCCACCTTCTTGTCCGGGTGCAGCCTGCCCATCGCGTCCAGCACCTCGGCGGTGGCGGGGTGGCCCACCCGCCAGGCCGCCGCGAAGAACCCGCTGTGCTGGGCGGCCAGCCCCTCCACCAGGGCCCTCAGTTCCTCGGAATTGCCCTCGGCCGCCAGCTGCGCGGCCAGTGTGTCGACGGTCAGCCAGAACACCAGCTCCTCGGAGGGCGCCGGCACCCCCGCCGCACCCCGCTCACTCAGCCACACCCGGGCCAGCCCGCCCAACTCGGGGTCGTCCAGCACCTCCCGGCTGCTCAACCAGCACGTCGTCGCCGGTGACCTGTTCTTCGTCGC
>NZ_JACBWZ010000652.1 GCF_013870595.1 Streptomyces sp. WELS2
CTTCGGCACCGCCATCGCCTCGGGCAGGCTGGGCGACTCGGCGTACACGTCGATCGCGAGCCGTGAGTTCAACATGGTCACGGCCGAGAACGAGATGAAGATAGACGCCACCGAACCGCAGCGCGGCCAGTTCAACTTCACCGCCGGTGACCGCGTCTACAACTGGGCGGTGCAGAACGGCAAGCGGGTGCGCGGCCACACCCTGGCCTGGCACTCGCAGCAGCCCGGCTGGATGCAGAGCCTCAGCGGCAGCGCCCTGCGCCAGGCGATGATCGACCACATCAACGGCGTCGTGGGCCACTACAAGGGCAAGATCGCCCAGTGGGACGTCGTCAACGAGGCCTTCGCCGACGACGGTTCGGGCGGCCGGCGGGACTCCAACCTCCAGCGCACCGGCAACGACTGGATCGAGGTCGCCTTCCGGACCGCGCGCGCCGCGGACCCGAACGCCAAGCTCTGCTACAACGACTACAACATCGAGAACTGGACCTGGGCCAAGACCCAGGGCGTGTACAACATGGTCCGCGACTTCAAGTCGCGCGGCGTGCCGATCGACTGCGTCGGCTTCCAGTCGCACTTCAACAGCGGCAGCCCGTACAACAGCAACTTCCGCACGACGCTGCAGAGTTTCGCCGCCCTCGGCGTCGACGTGGCCATCACCGAACTCGACATCCAGGGCGCCTCGCCCACGACCTACGCCAACGTGACCAACGACTGCCTGGCCGTCTCGCGCTGCCTCGGCATCACCGTCTGGGGCGTGCGCGACAGCGACTCCTGGCGGTCCGGTGACACGCCGCTGCTGTTCAACAACGACGGCAGCAAGAAGCCCGCCTACACCGCCGTCCTCAACGCGCTCAACGGCGGCTCCACCACCACGCCTCCCCCCACGACCGGCGGCCAGATCAAGGGCGTCGGCTCGGGCCGCTGCCTGGACGTGCCGGGCGCGGCCACCACCGACGGCACCCAGATCCAGCTGTGGGACTGCAACAGCGGCACCAACCAGCAGTGGACGTACACCGACGCCGGAGAGCTCAGGGTCTACGGCGACAAGTGCCTGGACGCCGCCGGCACCGGCAACGGCACCAAGGTCCAGATCTACAGCTGCTGGGGCGCCGACAACCAGAGGTGGCGCCTGAACTCCGACGGCTCCATCGTCGGCGTCCAGTCCGGCCTCTGCCTCGACGCCGTGGGAGCCGGCACCGCCAACGGCACCCAGATCCAGCTGTACTCCTGCTCGGGCGGCAACAACCAGCGCTGGACCCGGAGCTGACGAGCTTCCGCGCCGGCGACAGCGGCGTCATCACCCGGACCGGGACAGGGATCCGGAGGTTCTGCGCGCAGTCCCCGTGACACACCCGTACGACGGAGTGGAGCCCGGCCGACCCCGGCTCCACTCCGTCTGCATGTGCCCCCGGACGGCCGGTCCGGCCGGCGCTCGGGCCGTGGAGGGCGGGTCGATCGTGACGGTGGTGACGCCGAGGGGCGCGGTCAGTGCGCGCAGCGCGGGCTCGGCGAGGCGGATCCACGCCTGACCGGTGCCGAGGGCCGCGGCGAGCCCGCGCGCGGAGGTGAAGCCGACGGCCGAGCGGTCGCCGAGCGGGGTGCGGAACAGGCGGACCACAGACCCGGAGGGGCCCGGCCGGACCGGGACGTACAGGGGCCCGGCCGGGAACCGGTCGGAGGGCTCGGGGTCTTCGCCGTACGGGAGTTCTTCCATGGGCCACCTACCGGGAGAGAGCTGTGGCGCCCCGGACGCGGGGAGGCGGACCGGGGCTCGCCACCGACGCTATGCCCGTCCGCGTCCGGTCCCCGGCCGTCCTGACGGAACGCTGACGCCGGCCGGGACGACGTTGACGGGATACTGACATGCCGGGCGGGCCGCCCCGGGAAGCCGCGCGCGGCCGGCCACCGTCCTCTTCGCGTGTGCGCACTCGTCGGGGCCGGTTCCGGGAGGTGATCCGGAACCGGCCCTCGAGCGACGCGCCCGCCAGGTGACGGGTCGTCAGTCGGACTGCGCGGGTGCGGGGAAGTGGTTCTCCTGGACGAAGAACTCCACGTACCGGTCGAAGAGTTCGGCGGTGAGCGGCGGGCAGGTGATGCCCGTGCCGGTGAGGGCCTCCTCCGTCTGCGTGGTGTCCAGGGCCGGATAGAAGGCGTCGGTGTCGCCCGTCATCAGGTCGAAGGCGTGCAGGAGCGGCAGCAGCGCGTTGTCGCGGTCCGAGCGGACCACATCCCGCCAGGCCTCCGGGTCCAGGTCCCGCAGGGGGTAGCCGAGGGCGCGCAGTCGTGCGACGCACTCGCCGAGGCTCAGCGCGTCCCGGTTGAACAGGTGGAAGGTGCCGCCCGCCGACGCCGGGCGGCCGGAGATCGACACGATCGCCGCGCTGACGTAGTCGACCGGCAGCAGGTGGAACCGCCCCTCCACACCGGCCGGCACCGCGCCCGACTGCAGCAGGCCCTTGAGCGCGAGCCACACGAAGTCACGTGTCTGGCAGGCCCCGTTGACCTGGTCCCCGGAGATCACGTCCACCCGGTAGACGGACACCGGCAGACCTCGCTGACGGGCCAGCTCCACCACCTGTTCGGCCACCCACTTGCTCTGCAGATAGCCGCTGGGCAGGACGTCGGCGGGTCCGGTGGGGTCGGTCGTCTTCAGCGGGACGCCCGGTACCCGGGGGCCGTTGAAGACGCCGACCGTGGAGACGTGGTGGACGGGTACCGTGCGGTGCCGGGCGGCCAGGCGCAGGATCTCCTCCGTGCCGCGCACGTTGGCGTCCCGCAGCGTCGTGTAGGGGTGCAGCCAGTGCACCGTGGCGCCCGCGTGGTAGACGACGTCCACCCTGCGGGCCAGGTCGTCGAAGGACTCCTCCGACAGGCCGAGCAGCGGCCGGGCCAGGTCGCCGGAGTGCACGGTGAGCCGGGCCGGGTCGATCTCGTCCCAGACGCGGTACCACTCCAGGCCGGTCCGCAGCCTCTCGTAGGCCGCCGTGTCGTCGGTGCCGCGCACCAGGCAGTGGATCCTGGCCCGGGTCCGGCGCATCAGGTCGCGCAGCAGGAACGCGCCGAGGAAGCCGCTGGCGCCGGTGAGCAGGACCTCCTCCGGGTCGGTGACGGTGTGGACGACCTCCTCGGCGGGGCGGATGGCGGGATCGAGCCGGATGTCCGCGGCGTGGTCCACCGTCTCCTTGCCGGCGGCCGCGGGGCCGTCGTCGAACAGGGTCAGCAGGTGGGCGGCCAGGTCCGCGGGCGTCGGGTGGTCGAAGACGAGGGTGGCGGGCAGGGTCAGACGGGTGCGGGCCGCGAGCCGGTTGCGCAGCTCGACCGAGGTGAGCGAGTCCAGGCCGAGCTGCGGGAAGGGGCGCTGGGCGTCGATGCCCGCGCCGCCGGTGTGACCGAGCGCGCCGGCGGTCTCCGCGAGCACCATGTCCCGTACGGCGGCCTGCCGTCGCGCGGGCGGCAGGTCCGTGAGCAGTTCGGCGAGCGAGGGTTCGGCGGCGGCCTCGTCGGTCACCGACGGCCGCGCCGGGCGGCGTACGAGGGAGGTGAACACCGCGGGAACGGAGGGCTGTTCGCGCAGTGCGGCGAGGTC
>NZ_JACBWZ010000653.1 GCF_013870595.1 Streptomyces sp. WELS2
GAAGTACGAGGGCGGCGTGCACCGCGTCCAGCGCGTCCCGCCGGTCGTCTCTCGCGCGCCATGCGCCCTCCCCCTGTGTTCGCCCTCGCGGTTCGACCGGTTCTGTATACCGCCGGTTCGCCCCGCCGGCCAGAAGCGGGAGGCGACGGGTTCGGGGGAGGGCGGCCGACGGGTCAGGCCCCGGACGCCTGGAGGAGGGAGTCGTCCTCCGGGCGGGCCCCGGACAGGCGGTGGCGGGCGGCGATCAGGGCCATGTCGACATCCCGGGTGCCGGTGGCCACGCACAGCGTGTAGGAGATGTCCGCGAGCCGCTGCCGTGCCTCGGGGGTGCTCTCCTCGGCCCCGAGCAGGGACAGGGTCTCGTACTGGGCGATGAGGTCCTTCAGCACCGCGGGGTGTGCCATGAGCATGCGTTTCGCCTCCTGGTGATCCGCCGGACGATCGAATTCGCAGGCCGGATACCCCCACGGCACGGGTACATGCCCCGTTCGGCGCCGCGCACGACGGCGGGAATCCGCCCGGTGGCCGGAAACGGCCTGCTTCACAAGCGGTGATCTCCGTTCCGCCGGCCGTCGGGGCGGCGTGTACGCGCCAACCGTGTACGGTGCGTCACCGGCTCGCGACGGCCCGCTCTCCCGCCGTGGCCACCACGCCCGGCGTGCACGGATGCGCGAACCGACGGGTCGGCACGCAGTCATCGCAACTTCTTCACACTGCGATCACTTTCGGCCGATCCGGCTCCGGATCCGTGCAGGGGTACAGACGCCGCGCCCGGCCCGTGCCTAGCCTCCCGGGCCATGCGATCACCTCTGCCGAGACGCCTCGGTCTCACCGCCGTCCTCGCCTTCCTCCTCGCCGTCTTCGGCCTGGCCCCCAGCGCGAGCGCCGACCCCGCGCCCACCACCCTCACCTTCGCCACCGACTCCGCCACCACCACCCCCGGCGGCACGGTGAAGCTGTCGATGACGCTGACCAACAACAAGACCTACGACGTCTGGTTCGTGTACCAGACCATCGACCCGACCTGGCTGACCACCCAGCGCCCGGACCTGAAGTACAGCTTCACCGGGTGCAGCCTGGCCACCGCGGCCGGCAGCACCCCGTGCTCCGGCACCGGCCCGAACAACCTCGGCGCGAACTACGGCTCCACCATCCCGCCCGGCCAGAGCCGGACCGTCACGCTGACCCTCCAGGTCGCCGCCGACTCCGGCTGTAACGGCAACATCGGCTTCTACTCGTACTACTACGCCGAGTTCAGCGACAGCAGCAACACCAACGGCGGACCCGTCTACACCCCCGAGACCCGGGTGCTCTGCGCCTGACGGAGACGGTGGCGGCCAAGGGCCGGTGACCGGAAACAGCCCCGGCCGCGCGCTCGCCACGGGACGCGCCGCGACACATCGCCCGGCGGACCGCATGGTCCGCCGGTGCGTCGTACGGCGGCCGGGACCAGCCAGCCGGATCCGGCCCGCTTTCTGTACCACCGCGCGGCCGCGACGGGAAAACGATCCCTACGGTTGCCCCGGTCGGCGGAGAACACGCGCGCTTTTCCGTCATCTTCGTCAACTCGACCACAAAAGCTACACAGAGACATCACCATGTGACGCGACGGATGCGCCGACGACCGGCTTCTGAGGGGGACGCCGGCGTCGCGCAAGGGGGTGCGTCCGCTCCATGGGAGCCGTGCTCACCCCTGTCCGGGGAGGGGACTTCACCGCAATGAAGCGGACCATACGCACCACCGCCCTGACGGTGGGCGCGCTCATCGGCGCGCTCGCCCTGCCGACCGGTCCGGCCCAGGCCGACACCACCACACCCCGCATCGACCTGAGAGTCCTGGTGGTGAGCGACGGTGGCCCGGCCACCGACGCCATCGCCGCCGAACTCGACACCGCCGGGACGCCCTACACCACGGTCGATCTCACCCGCACCGACCGGCCCACCATCGACGCGGCCTTCCTCGCCGACACCGTCGACGGCCGCCCGCGCGCCAAGTACCAGGCCGTCGTCCTGCCCAACGACAACCCGTTCGCGGCCGGCAGTGCCGAGATGAGCGCCCTCGCCGCCTACGAACAGACGTACGCGATCCCCCAGGTCGACGCCTACACCTACGCCCGGCCCCAGGTCGGCCTCCAGGTCCCGACGTCCGGCGGCTACTCGGGCAGCGTCGACGGCGTCCGCGCCCAGGTCACCGCCGCCGGACAGGCCGGCCCGTTCGGCTACCTCGACGGACCTGTTCCGTTCGAGGACAACTCCCCGACCGTGGGCGAGAGTTACGCCTACCTGTCGGCACCCGCCGCCGGCGCCGACTTCACCCCGTACGTGCAGGCACCGGTGCCGGGCACCACGAGACAGGGCTCGCTGGTCGGCGAGTACCGGCACGACGGCCGGCGCGAACTGGTCGTCACCTTCGTCTACAACCGCTACCAGCAGCAGTTCCGGCTGCTGGCCCGCGGGATCGTGGAGTGGATGACCGGCGGGGTGCACCTCGGTGCCTCCCGCAACTACTTCGCCGTCCACGTGGACGACGTGTTCGCCGCCGACGACCGCTGGGACACCCGGCTGAACTGCACGCCCGGCGACGTCGACTGCGCGAACGGCGGCGGCACCCCCAACCCGATCCGGATGACCCCGGCGGACGTCGACCAGGCCATCGCCTGGCAGAACGGCCACCACTTCACCCTCGACCTGGCCTACAACGGCGCCGGCAGCGTCGACCAGCGCGAGGACAACGACGGCGTCGACCAGCTCGCCGACAAACTGATCGCCGAGCGGGACAAGTTCCGCTGGATCAACCACACCTACACGCACGCCTTCCTCGGCTGCGAGCAGAACGTCACCGTCGTGCCCTGGACCTGCGCCACCAACTTCGACGGCAGCACCAAGTGGGTCGGCCCCGCCACGATCGACTACGAGATCGCCACCAACCGCGCCTGGGGCCAGAACGCCGGACTCCCGCTGGAGACCGACGAGTTGGTCACCGGCGAGCACTCCGGCCTGAGGATCCTGCCGCAGCAGCCGCAGGACAACCCCAACCTGGGCCTCTCGCTCACCGTCGAAGGCGTCAAGTGGATCGCCTCCGACAACTCCCGCGACCCCGAACAGCGCAAGGTCGGCCCGGCCACCACCGTCTCCCGCTACCCGATGAACGTCTTCTACAACGCGGGCCGCGCGGCCGAGCAGGTCGACGAGTACAACTGGCTCTACACCAGCCGCGCCCAGGGCGGCAGCGGCATCTGCGAGGACAACCCGGCCACCACCACCTGCCTGCCGGCCCCGCTGGACCCCGCCACCGGCTACACCGACCACATCGTGCCGCTGGAGACCCGGATCGCCCTCGGCCACGTGCTGTCCAACGACCCCAAGCCGCACTTCATCCACCAGTCCAACCTGGCCGAGGACCGCATCGCCTACCCTGTCCTGAACGGTGTGCTCGACGGCTACGACGCCCTGTTCGCCGACAACACCCCGGTCGTCAACCTGCGGATGAAGGCCATCGGCGCCGAACTCCAGCGCCGGGCCGCCTGGAAGAGCGCCGTACAGGCCGGCCGGGTCACCGCCTACCGCGTCGGCACCACCGTCACCGTG
>NZ_JACBWZ010000654.1 GCF_013870595.1 Streptomyces sp. WELS2
GTAGTCGATCAGCGGCTCCACGAAGACCGAGTCGCCCGGCGGTACGCGCAGCTCGTCCTCGCGTCCTCGCGGTACCTCGCGTACTCCTCTTCGGCGTTCATGCCGCGAGGCTAGCCAGACCGCGCCGCCCGCCACCACCCGATATGTCCGGCGCCGGCGGGGGCGACCCGACTATCGGTCGGAACGCTCCACGACTACCGGCCCCTCCCCCGCGAGGACCTGCCGGTAGAACCTCTCTATCGCCGTCTCGTGGGTGCGCAGCGCCTGCGAGACGTTCTGGAGTTCGCTGTCGGGGGCGCAGGGGAACGTGAAGAACTCGGCGGCGGGGTCCGGGTGTTCCGGGTCCTGGGGCGCGTGCAGCGCCGCCGCTGCGAACCGGAGGTCCACCGCCCCGGCGATGCCGCGCGCGACCGGCTCCGGGTAGCCCGCCCGCGACGCCGCGCTCCGTACCCGCTCCCGCCGGGACGCGCTCAGGTACGGACCCAGTTTGAGGAGCCCGTCGTTGATGGCGGCCCGGCGCAGTTCCAGGCGCAGGGCGGCGCCGCTGACCCGGCCGGTGGCGGGCGCGGCGGGCGGGGTGACGGCCAGCATGGCCTGCCACAGCGGCTTCAGGCGCCGGTGTTCGCGGACCAGACGCCGTCGCTCCGCCAGCACCGGACCGGCCTGGCCGACGATGAAGGCGACCGCCACCAGGCCCGCCTCGGCGATGGCGAACGGCGGCGCCGCGTAGGTGGACAGCCAGTCCCAGTCCCGGCCGCTCCACCGGCCGGCGATGGCCGCGAACTTGGCGACGTCGAAGAAGAGGCCGAGGGCGTAGGCCTCCTGGAGGAAGATCACCGCACGGCGCAGCCAGGTGTCGGCGACCTCCCGGTACCAGGCCCGCAGCATTCCGGCGGCGACCAGCGCGGACGCCGTGTGGGCGACGACGTAGAGCAGGATGAACTCGCGCATCCACGGTGTGCGGGCGTAGTAGGTGTCGAGGTCGCGCAGCCGCTCCACGTGGTGGTCGGCGAGCAGGAACGTCACGCACAGCCCCGCGATGACGGCGGTGTACGCCAGCCCGACCTGGCGGGTGCGCCGGCGGCGGGCGGCGGACGGCGGTTCCCGCCAGGTGATGATGAGCCACAGGCAGGCCCCGCAGTAGGCGGTGGCGAGGCAGTACACCCACACGGCGGCGAAGTTGGGGACGCCGGTGAGGACGTTGATGCGGTGCAGGTTGGCCGGCGGCAGGGAGACGAAGACGAGCGTGCCGATGCCGAGGAGCACGGCGGTGGCCCGCAGGATCGGGTCCTGCCAGGCGCGCCGCAGCAGCGGCAGTTTGATCACGAAGGCGACGGCGAACAGGACGGCGGGGACGGTGTAGGAGACCCAGGAGCCGGAGATGTCCCAGCGCATCAGGGGCCGCCTATGTTGCCCAGCGAGGAGGACAGCCGGTCGGTGAGGGTGTCCTGGGTCATCCGGCCGGCCGCGCCCGGTCCGACGACCTTGGAGAACTTCGCCGCGAGGCGCAGCCCCCACTCCTCGGCCTCCCACTCGGCCTCGGCGGCCTCGGCGGCGGGCGACCGGGTGGCCATGGCGACGACCCGGTCCCAGGGGATGTCGTCGTCGGCGCGGGCCAGCAGCCGGCGGGCGGCGGCGGGCAGTCCGGGGGCGTAGTGCACGTCCAGGGTGCCGTAGTGGATGTGGCCGATCTCGTGCCCGGCGATGACGAACTTGTGCGGGTCGGGGGCGCGTTGCTCGACCACGACGATGTAGTCCTCCTCGCGGGCCAGGGTGATCCCGGAGATGTCCAGGCCCGGCGGGAAGGCGACGAACCGCAGTTTGACGGGGCGGTCCAGGTGGGGGCTGAGGGTGGCGCACAGCGCGTGCAGGAACGCCTCGGGGGTGGTCGGCGGGGTGAGGGTGCGCACCGTCTCGCGCACGAGCCGGTCCAGGAAGCGCTTCGAGGAGCCGAAGGGCCGCGGGGGCAGCGCCAACCGGCAAGTCCGCTTGGGCCTCGGGGTCTTGGCGGACTTTTCAGGCACGCCCGGTATCCCCCGCCTTCTCCGAGGCGATGATCATCTCGGCCAGGTCGGCCAGGGTGGCGAGCTGCCGGGCGTTCATCTGCGGGGCCCGGGCGGCGAGCCGGATCAGGCCGCTCTCGCGCAGTCTCAGCAGCGGGTCGGCCTCGGCCTCCAGGCTCTGCAGCACCGGTTGCAGCGCCTCGAACAGCGCCTCCGGTTCGTCGGCCGTGAAGAAGCCGGCGGGCAGGCCGAAGAAGCGGCGCAGCCGGTCGGCGTGTTCCAGGCTGGGCATGCCGCTCTTGCGCCACTCGCTCAGCCACTGCCTGCTGGTGCCGGCGATCCGGGCGAGTTCGTCCAGGGAGTACCGCTTGCCGTCCGGTCGGCGCCGGGTCTCCCGGATGAAGTCCAGCCGCTGGCGCACCCGGTGGGCGAGGCTGGTCTCGCCGGCCCGGCCGCCGGAGAGGAGTTCCACGACGACGCCCACGGGGATGCCGGTGCGGTAGGAGAGGCCGGCCACGTCGAGGGCTTCCGGCAGCCGGCCGGTCCTGCCGGTCAGCTCGCCGAGCCGTTCCAGCACGTCGGCCAGCGCGGCGTAGGCGTCACTCACCGAGTCCCCCCTGGGCGTGTCTTTCCGTTCGCTGGCTGGGCGCGAGGCTACTAGGTTGCCCCCTCGGCGACCAGATCTGACAAGGCTCCCTGCGCAATAGCGCAGCTATCGTTGACAGTTCAGGGCGCGGTGGGTGAGGATCACTGCACGGAGAGCAAGATCCGACCCGCCTCGGGTGCCGCCTATGGGGGAGCGGCACCCGGGGCGCTCCTGATCGCCTTCCCCCCGAGGAAGGTCCAGGCCATGGCCCAGCCCGTCGTGCTCCTCGGGGCCGGCCGGGGTGAGATCTGCGGCGAGTTCGCGCTGGCGCGCGTCGCCGCGGCCCGCCCGGTGCTCCTGGTCGACCCGTCCCCGCCCGCCCGCTGGGCCCTGCCGTACGCGACCGCCCGCCTGACGGCGGACCCGGCCGGGACGGAACGGACGGCCGAGGCGTTACGGGGACACCGCCCCGGAGGCGTACTGGCCTGGTCCCCGGAGTACCTGCCCGCGGCCGCGCGCCTGGCCGTCCGGCTCGGCCTGCCGGGCCTGCCGTACGAGACGGCCGTGACGTGCGCCGATCCGCCGGCGTTACGGGCGCTGCTGGACCGGCACCGGGTGCCGACGGCGGATCCGGCCGATACCGAGGGGGAACCGGTGTCGGCCGAGACCGTCGTCCTGGACGACGAGGTACGCATCGTCGCGCTCACCCGTACGACCCCGGGCCCGCGGCCGGCCCGCCGCCCGCTGCGGCACAGCGTCCACGCCCACGACGGTCTGCTGCACAACCGCTTCCTGCGCCAGTGCGTGGAGCGGGCCGTGCGCGCCTTACGCCTCACCCCCACCGTCGCGCACATCACGCTGCGGCTGACCGCCCGCGGCCCCCGCGTCCTGGGCGTGGCCCCGTACCCGCCCGGCGATCTGATCCCGCTGCTGGTGGAGCGGGCCACCGGCGTCGATCTGGCCGGGGCCGCGGCGACGTTGGCCACCGGCGGGCTC
>NZ_JACBWZ010000655.1 GCF_013870595.1 Streptomyces sp. WELS2
TGCTCATGGTGTGGAGCCCGACGCCGTGGTCGGGCATTCGCAGGGGGAGATCGCGGCGGCGTACGTGGCGGGCGCGTTGTCCCTGGAGGATGCCGCCAGGGTGGTGGCATTGCGGAGCAGGGCGCTGGCGGTGCTGGCCGACCAGGGCGGCATGGTTTCCATAGGCCTCGGGCATGAGCAGGCCGCCGGGTTCGTGGCCCGGTGGGACGGCCGGCTGACGGTGGCGGTGGTCAACGCACCCGGTTCGGTCGTCGTGTCGGGTGATCTGGACGCGCTGGACGAACTGCTGACGGCCTGTGAGGCCGACGGCATCCGCGCCCGCCGCCTGCCCGTCGACTACGCCGCCCACTCCGCCCAGGTCGAGGCGATCCGCGAGCAACTGCTCACCGACCTCGCCGGCATCACACCGCGTCCGGCGACGATCCCGTTCCACTCCACGGTCACCGCGGAACCGGCCGACACTTCCGCTCTCGACGCCGGCTACTGGTACCGCAACCTCCGCGAACCCGTGCTGTTCGACCGGACCACCCGTGCGCTGCTCGACCACGGCCACACCGTCTTCGTAGAGGTCAGCCCGCACCCGGTCCTGGTCTCCGCCGTCGAGGAGACCGGTCACCGGCACGGCTCCGACCTCCTCGTCACCGGCACGCTCCGGCGCGACCAGGACGACTTCCTCGGCTCGCTCGGCCGCCTGCACGTCCACGGTGTCCCGGTCGACTGGCGGTTCCCGGACGGCACCGAGCCCGTCGGCCTGCCGACGTACGCCTTCCAGCGCGAGCCGTACTGGCTGCGGCCCGTCCCGGGGGTGTCGGGCGACCACCCCCTGCTCGGCACGTTCGTGGAACTGCCCGACGGCGCGGTGCTCAGCGGACGGATCTCGCTCGCCACCCACCCGTGGCTGGCCGACCACGCCGTGCGGGGCTCCGTCCTCCTGCCCGGCACGGCGTTCGCGGAAATGGCGGCCTACGCGGCCGGCCGGCTCGGCCACGCGGTCGAGGAGCTGGTGCTCGAAACGCCGCTCGTCCTCGACGACACCCCGGTGCACCTCCAGGTCGTCGTGGGCCCCGAGGACGACGGTCGCCGCCCGCTCACGGTGTACTCGCGTGACGGCGACGAGTGGGTGCGGCACGCCACCGGGACCCTGGGCGAGGAGCCGGTGCTGAGCGCGTGGGACTGGCCATCGGCCGGTGAGCCCCTCGACGTCGACGGGCTCTACGACTCGCTGTCCGTGCTCGGTTACGAGTACGGACCGGCGTTCCAGGGTGTCACGGCGGCCCGGCGGGTCGGCGACACCGTCTACGCCGAGGTGGAGCTTCCCGCCGAGGAATCGTTTCTCCTGCACCCCGCCCTGCTCGACGCCGCACTGCACCCCATGGCGTTCCTCACCGATCGCACCGGCCTGCCGTTCGCGTTCACCGGAGTGGCGATACGGCCCGCGGTCCGCGGCCGAACGCTGCGCGTACGCCTGTCCGCCACCGGGCCGGACACGTACACCGTGGCCGTGGCCGATCCGGACGGCACCCCGGTCGCGGTCGTCACGTCGCTGACCGTCCGGGACGCCACCGCCGTCCCGGACAGCCTGTACGCCCTCGACTGGGTCCCCCTCGAAGACCCCCTCGCCTCGGCGTCGGCGGGCGACGACCCCGCGGACCTGGTCGTCTACGAGGTGCCCGGGCCGGAGCCCGAGGCGGACACCGTCGAAGCGGCGTACGAGAGCGCGCGGAGCGTACTCGCCGTGATCCGGGACCACTTGGCGGGGGAGCGGACGCGGCTGGCGGTCGTCACCCGCAACGCCGTCGCCGCCGCGCCCGGTGACGTGGTCGCCCTCCACCACTCGATGGTCTGGGGCCTGGTCCGCGGCGCGCGGGCCGAGCACCCCGGCCGGTTCGTCCTGGTCGACGCCGACCCGTCCTGGGACCCCGCGCTGATCGCCGGCACGGACGAGCCGGAACTGGCCGTACGCCAAGGGGTGCTGCGTGCTCCCCGTCTGGTCCGCGTCGGCGCGAGCCTCACCCCGCCGGACGGGCCCTGGCGGCTGGAGGACACGGGCACCGGCAGCATCGACGACCTGGCGCTGGTGCCCCGCCCGGAGCTCATGGAGCCGCTGGGTCCCGGGCAGGTCCGGGTCGCCATGCGGGCGGCCGGACTCAACTTCCGGGACGTGCTGATCGCCCTCGGTGTCTACCCCGGCGAGGCCCTGATGGGCGGCGAAGGCGCGGGCGTCGTCCTCGGAACCGGCCCGGACACCCGGTTCCGCCCCGGCGACCGCGTCATGGGTCTGGTCCCCGGCGCCTTCGGCCCGGTCACCGTCGCCGACGAGCGGCTGCTGGTCCGGATGCCCGACGACTGGTCGTTCGCCAGGGCCGCGTCCGTGCCCGTGGTGTTCCTGACCGCCTGGTACGGCCTGCGCGACCTGGGCGGGCTGAAGGCCGGTGACCGGGTCCTGATCCACGCGGGCACGGGCGGCGTCGGCATGGCGGCGATCCAACTGGCCCGGCGGCTCGGGGCGGAGGTGTTCGCCACCGCGGGCCCGGCCAAATGGCACACCCTGCGCGCTCTGGGACTGGACGAGGACCACATCGCCTCGTCCCGGACCCTGGAGTTCGAGCAGAAGTTCCCGCCCATGGACGTGGTCCTGGACTCGCTGTCCGGCGAGTTCGTCGACGCCTCCCTGCGGCTGCTCGCGCCCGGCGGCCGGTTCGTGGAGATGGGCAAGACCGACATCCGCGACGCCGCCGACCACCCCGGCATCGTCTACCGGGCGTTCGACATCGCCGACGCGGGACCGGAACGGCTCGGCGAGATCCTGGACGCCGTCGTACGGGCCTTCACCGACGGCGAGTTCACACCCCTGCCGATCGACGTACGCGGGGTCAGGGACGCGGTCGACGTGTTCCGGTTCATGAGCCGGGCCGCTCACATCGGGAAGATCGTCCTGACGGTTCCCGGGGATCTGGACGCGGCCGGCACGGTGCTGATCACCGGTGGTACGGGGACGCTGGGGGGCCTTGTGGCCCGGCATCTGGTGGCCGAGCGGGGTGTGCGGCATCTGCTGCTGGTCAGCCGTGGTGGTGGCGGGGCGGCGTTGCGCGAGGAGCTGGCCGGGCTGGGCGCGGAGGTGACCGTGGCCGCCTGTGACGCGGCCGACCGGGACGCGCTGGCGGCCGTACTGGACTCGATCCCGGCCGAGCACCCGCTGACCGCGGTCGTGCACGCGGCCGGCGTACTCGACGACGCCGTGGTCACCGCCCTGACCCCCGAACGTCTCCGGCAGGTCGCCGACCCGAAGGCACGGGCGGCGTGGAACCTGCACGAACTCACCCGGGGACACGACCTGACGGCGTTCGTCCTCTTCTCCTCGGCTGCCGGCACGCTCGGCAGCCCCGGACAGGCCAACTACGCCGCGGCCAACACCTTCCTCGACACCCTCGCCGTGCACCGGCGCGCCCTCGGACTGCCGGCGACCTCGCTGGCCTGGGGCTACTGGGCCGAGGCGAGCGGCATGACCGGGCACCTGACCGGAGCCGACCAGGACCGGCTGACGCGAGCCGGGGTCGTACCGCTGGCCACCGACCACGCCCT
>NZ_JACBWZ010000656.1 GCF_013870595.1 Streptomyces sp. WELS2
ACCCGTCCGGCGTCGACTCCGTCAGGGCCGTCCCCCGCCGTCCGCGTCCGCCGAGCGTTCCGGGGCGTCCGCTGCGTCCAGCCACTGGCGCAGTTCCTCCCGCAGCGACCGCTGGAAGGTGGTCAGCAGTGCCTGGACCACGAGCGGGTGCATATGGGCCGACAAGGACTTCACGTCCCGTGTGTCGCGTTCGGCCACCGCCTCGCGCAGCAGGTCCGACAGCTCGTGCGCCGCCGCCCGCGCGTGGCCGGTCAGCACGGTCCGCGCGGCCAGGATCGTCTCCTGCGCCAGCGGCACGTCCAGCAGCCGCACCGCGAGCCGCAGCAGGCCGCAGTCCACGCGGAAGGACGACTCCCCGTCCCGCTCCCCGTCGTCCCGTGTCACCACGTTCATCGCGGCCAGCCGGTCCAGGTCCTCCCCGGTCAGCCGCCGTCCCGCCCGCCGCTCCAGCTCCGGGCGGGAGACGGTCTCCACGGTGTCCGGCGCCCAGGAGGCGACCACCGCCCGGTGGATCTCCAGGTCGTGCGGGCCCAGATCGGCCGGCAGCTGCCGCAGGTGCCGCTCGATCGCGGCCAGGCTCATGCCCTGGTGCTGCATCTCCTCGATCAGCGCCAGCCGCGCCAGATGCTCGCGGCCGTAGTGGCCCACCCGGCGCGGACCGATCACCGGCGGCGGCAGCAGCCCCTTGGTGCCGTAGAAGCGGACCGTGCGGACCGTGACGCCCGCCCGCGCGGCCAGCTCGTCGATCGTCAGGGTGGGCTCCCCGGTGTCGGTCGTCATGTACAGCAGTATCGCTGTCTCACCATTGGTGTGAAACCCGCGGGGAACCCGTGCGGGCGGTGTGAGAAGTGCCGCTCTGTGACGTGGACCACCGCTTGCCGGCCGTCGCGTCTGAGAAGCTGCTGCCTTGGTCTGTGCCGCGACAAAGGGTGGTGCGGGCCAAGACCTGCACGAACCCCGGATCCACGAGGTCCGGGCGCACCAGGAAGTGAAACCACCCCGTGAGCAAGGAAGCCGTGGAATCGGCACAGGCCACCCCCCACCCCCAGGTGGCCGCAGCGCCCGCGGACGCGGGCGACGCCGGATACAGCAAGGACCTCAAGGCCCGCCACGTCAACATGATCGCCATCGGCGGCGCCATCGGCACCGGCCTCTTCCTGGGCGCCGGCGGCCGCCTGCACAACGCCGGTCCGGCGCTCGCCCTGGCCTACCTGGTCTGCGGTGTCTTCGCGTTCTTCGTCGTGCGGGCCCTGGGCGAGCTGGTCCTCTACCGCCCGTCCTCCGGGTCCTTCGTGTCGTACGCGCGCGAGTTCCTCGGCGAGAAGGGCGCCTATGTCGCCGGCTGGATGTACTTCCTGAACTGGTCGACCACCGGCATCGCGGACATCACCGCGATCGCGCTCTACACGCACTACTGGAGCATGTTCACCTCCATCCCCCAGTGGGTGCTGGCGCTGATCGCCCTCGCCGTCGTGCTCACCGTGAACCTGATCTCGGTGAAGATCTTCGGCGAGATGGAGTTCTGGTTCGCGATCATCAAGGTCGCCACCCTCGTGGGCTTCATGCTGATCGGCATCTTCCTGCTGGCCACCCAGCACGATGTAGACGGCAGCAAGCCCGGTCTCAGCGTCATCACCGACCACGGCGGTGTCTTCCCTCACGGTCTGATGCCGGTCGTCCTGGTCATGCAGGGCGTGATCTTCGCCTACGCCGCGCTGGAGCTGGTCGGCGTGGCCGCCGGCGAGACCGCCGAGCCCGAGAAGGTCGTCCCGCGCGCGGTGAACTCGATCATGTGGCGGGTGGGCCTGTTCTACGTCGGCTCGGTCGTACTGCTCGCCCTGCTGCTGCCCGGCTCGGTGTACTCCGCCGACCAGAGCCCGTTCGTGACCGTGCTGTCCAAGATCGGCGTCCCGGCGGCCGGCGACGTGATGAACCTGGTCGTGCTGACCGCGGCCATGTCCTCGCTGAACTCCGGCCTGTACTCCACCGGCCGCATCCTGCGCTCGATGGCCATGGCCGGCTCGGCGCCGAAGTTCACCCGTGTGATGAGCCGCAGCCAGGTGCCCTACGGCGGCATCCTGCTGACCTGCGCGGTCTGTGTGCTCGGCGTCGTCCTGAACTACCTGGTGCCCAGCAAGGCCTTCGAGATCGTGCTGAACGTCGCCTCGCTCGGCATCATCAGCACCTGGGTGATCATCATGATCTGTCACGTGATCTTCGTGCGCCGCGCCCGCGCGGGCCTGGTCACCCGGCCGCACTTCCAGCTGAAGTTCAGCCCGGTCACCGAGATCGCCACCATCGTGTTCCTGCTGGTCTGCCTCGGCATGATGTGGAACGACGAGGAGGTCGGCCGCAAGACCCTCATGCTGATCCCGGTGATCGCCGTGATGCTGGTCGCCGGCTGGTTCGGCATCCGCCGTCAGGTGGCCAAGGACGCCGCCCAGGCCTCGGCGGAGCTGCCGGAGTAGCGGACCGGCGCCACTGTCAGTGGCAGCGCCTACGGTGGCGTCATGTCGGAGATCACGCGGGGTGACGCCACCGTTCCGTCGGCCGAGGGCGCCAAGGTGATCGCCCATGTCTGCAACGACATCGGCGGCTGGGGGAGGGGCTTCGTCCTGGCGCTGTCGCGCCGCCGGCCGGAGCCGGAGGCCGCCTACCGGGCCTGGCACCGCGACCGCGCGCACGACGACTTCGGCCTGGGCGCGGCCCAGCTGGTCCGCGTCGAGCCCTCGGTGCGGGTGGCCGACATGGTCGGCCGGCGGGGGATCGGGAAGGGCAGTAAGGGCGTGCCCGTCCGTTACGAGGCCATCGACACCGCCCTCGCCCGCCTCGCCGACGAGGCGGTCCGGCTCGGTGCGTCCGTGCACATGCCCCGGATAGGCTGCGGCCTGGCGGGCGGGAAGTGGACCCATGTGGAGCCGCTCATCGCCGGCCGGCTGGCGGCGCGGGGGATCGCCGTGACGGTGTACGACCACGGGGAGGGCGGGGCATGACCACAGCGGAGCGCGCGGGCGATGTGCTGGTGCTGGGCGGGGCCGGGGTGGACACGATCGTCCGGGTCCCCGAGCTGCCGCTGCCGTACGCCGACAGTTACATGATCGACTCGGGGATCCGTACCCGCGCCGGGCAGACCGGTGACTTCGTCGCCCTGGGGCTCGCCGCGCTGGGTCTGCGCACCCACCATCTCGACTACCTCGGCGACGACCCCGAGGGCGACCTCGTCCGCGCCCTGCACTCCGAGCACGGGATCGCCCTCACCGCGCTGCCGCAGCCGGCCGGGACCAAGCGGGCGGTCAATCTCGTCGGCCCGGACGGCCGCCGCCTGTCGCTGTACGACACCACCCGCGGCCACCCCGACGACCGCTTTCCCGAGGCCACGCTGCGGGCGCTGGCCGCCGCGAGCCGGCATGTGCACGTGACCATCACCCAGCCGGGCGCCCACGCCCTGCCCGTGCTCCGGGAGACCGGCGTGCCGCTCTCCACGGACCTGCACGACTGGGACGGCGAGAACCCGTACCACGAGGCGTTCGCCCACGCGGCCGACGTCGTCTTCCTGTCGGCCGCCGCCCTCGCCGACCCCG
>NZ_JACBWZ010000657.1 GCF_013870595.1 Streptomyces sp. WELS2
CCGGCCTTCTTCAGGCCCTTCTCCACGAAGAGGTCCGCGATGCCCCCGCCCTCGCCGGCGCGGGGGCAGTGCCGTACTCGCCCGCACCCGCCGGTCCCACCCCCGCCCCACCCGCGGTGAGACCCAGCTCACACCCGCCCATGTCACATCCCCGCGCCCGCGTCCGTCAGTGAGGTGTAAGCAGCCACGACCCAGCCACAAGCCGGCAAGGAGCACACCATGGACGCTCGCCTCAACCTCTTCACCAACCCGGTCATCGGCAAGATCCTCCGGCACTTGAACGCCGCCGGGCAGGCGCTCGCGGAGTCCTCGCTGCCGGCCGCCACGCAGGAGCTGGTGAAGATCCGCGCCAGCCAGATCAACGGCTGCGGGTTCTGCACCGACATGCACACCAAGGACGCGGCGGCGGCCGGGGAGAGCGCCACCCGGCTGCACCTGGTCGCGGTCTGGCGGGAGGCCACCGTCTTCACCGAGGCCGAGCGGGCCGCGCTGGAGCTGGCGGAGCAGGGCACCCGGATCGCCGACGGCGCCGGGGTCCCGGACGAGGTCTGGGCGAACGCCGCCCGGTACTACGACGAGGAGCAGCTCGGCGCCCTGGTCGCGCTCATCGCCCTGATCAACGCCTACAACCGCGCGAACGTCATCGTCCGGCAGCCGGCCGGCGACTACGTGCCCGGCATGTTCGGCTGAGCACAGGGCCGGGCCCGCTCACGGGTGTGTCCACGCGCCGCCCGGCAGGTCCGGCCGGGCCCCGCTCACGGATGCATCCGCGCGCCCTTCAGGACCTTGTCCACGGCGTTCTTCGGGCCGTACACCGCGAGGCCCACCAGGTCCAGGCCGTCCGTCGGGACGGCCCGGACCGCCGCGCGGTTGTCACGGTCGTTGCCCGTGGCGAACAGGTCCGAGGTGAACACCGCGCGCGGCAGGGCGCGGCTCAGCGCCCTTCCGTGGGCCGCCTTCAGGGTCTCCTTCGCGCCCTCGAAGACCAGCACGGGCTGGCGGAACATCGGCAGGTACGGCACGGCGTCCGCGTCCTCGTAGGGCTCCCCGATCACCTCGGGGGAGGCGGTGCCGAGGCCGCTGACCAGGAAGGCGGTGACGTTCAGGCGCTGCCAGGGCTCCAGGTCCTCGCGCAGCAGGACGGCGATCTTCGTGTCGAAGCGGAGGGGTTCGGTGTTCATGGACCGAGACTCGCCTCCGCAGGCCGGCCGGGTCTTGTACGTTTTTTGCATGACCGCCGGGCAGGAACTCGTCACCGCGTGGCGCCCCGTGGTGCCGGGCGTGACCGAGGTCTTCCACGCCCGCTTCACCGAGTACGCCTATCCGATGCACGTCCACGACGCCTGGACGCTGCTGATCGTGGACGACGGGGCCGTGCGGTACGACCTCGACCGGCACGAGCACGGCACCCCGCACGACACCGTGTCGCTGCTGCCGCCGCACGTACCGCACAACGGCTCCCCCGCCACACCGGGGGGTTTCCGCAAGCGGGTCGTGTACCTCGACGCCGGCCGGCTCGGGGAGGAGCTGATCGGTCCGGCCGTGGACTCCCCCGATCTGCGCGATCCCGTGCTCCGGGTGCGGGTCGCCCGGCTGCACTCCGCCCTCGCCCGGCCCGGTGACGAGCTGGAGGCGGAGAGCAGGCTGACGCTGGTCGCGGAGCGGCTGCGGCTGCATCTGCGGCCGCGCGCCGGTGCGCCGCGCCGGTTGCGGGACCCGGTACTCGCCCGCCGGCTGCGGGAGTTGCTGGACGCCCGGGTCGTCGCGGGCGTGTCCCTGGAGGAGGCGGCGCGGTCGCTGCACGCCCACCCGGCCCACCTGGTACGGGCGTTCAGCGGTGCGTACGGCATCGCACCGCACCAGTACCTGATGTCCCGGCGGGTCGGGCTGGCCCGGAGGCTGCTGCTCGACGGGGCGCCGCCGGGCGAGGTCGCGTCGGCCACCGGCTTCTACGACCAGGCCCATCTCACGCGGCACTTCCGGAAGTTGGTCGGTGTCACCCCGGGGCGCTACCGGAACAGCGGCCGCTGAGCACCGAAGACGCGCGTCGGTGCACGAGGGGTTCGGCGGAAGCCGCCCGTCCGCCGATCACCGCTGGTTAACCTCCCCCCATGGCTGACACACCTGAAGCACAGGACACCCGGACCTCCGGCGAATCCCCCGTCCCCGCCCGGGCGTCGCGGCTCGGACGCGTCCCGCTCGTCGTCGCGGGTGCCGCCGCACTGGTCGCCGTCGGCGTGGGCGTGGCGCTCGCCGCTCCTTCGGACGGCACTCCCCGTCAGGGGCGTGGCGTCGCGGCCACCGTTCCGCCGGACTCGGACACCGGGGGCATGTCCGCCGGCGTCATCTCCTCCGGCGGCACGTCGACCGACGGCGGCACGTCCGACGGCGGCACGTCCGACGGCGGCTCCTCCGACGGCGGCTCCTCCGACGGCGGTACGGCCAATGGCGGTACGTCCGGCGGCAGTACGTCCGACGGCACCCCGGAGGACGGCTCCGTCGCCGGCTCCGGCAGCTCCGGCGGTCTCGTCGACGGCGGCGGCTCCGGTGAGAGCACCGACGCGGGCGCCGACGGCGGTGCCGGCCCCACGGACGAGCCCACCGGGGCGGCGAGCCTGGAGGAGCTGAACCGGCGCATCACGGAGCTGGACAAGAAGGTCGACCAGCTGCCGACCAAGAAGGAACTGGCCGATGCCCTGCGGGCGTTCGCCGACGAACTCGACCACGGCGCCGGGTCTTCGACCCCCTCACCCGACCCGTCCTGAGCCCCCGGGCCGTCCCCGTCAGTCCGCCGGGCGTTCGATCAGGTGCGTGAACGCCGCCAGGTTCCTGGTGGACTCGCCGCGGGCCACGCGCCAGGCGTACTCCTTGCGGATCGAGGAGGCGAAGCCGAGCTCCAGCAGCGTGTTGAAGGCGCCGTCGGCCGCTTCCAGGACCTGGCCGAGGAGGCGGTCGACCTCGTCCGGGGTGACGGAGGCGAGCGGGAGGCGGGCGGTGACGTAGATGTCGCCGAGCCGGTCGACGGCGTAACTCACGCCGTACAGCTTGAGGTTGCGCTCCAGCAGCCAGCGGTGGACGCCGGGCTCGTTCTCGTCGGGGTGGCGGATGACGAAGGCGTTCAGCGACAGCGAGTGGCGGCCGACGAGGAAGGAGACCGTCGTGGACAGCTTGCGGGTGCCGGGGAGCCTGACGACGTAGTTCCCGGGCGCGGGGCTCTCCCACTCCAGCTCCGCGTCCTTGAACACGCCCTCCAGGACCTGCCCGGCCTTCTCGACATCAGCCATGGTGGGAGCGTACGCGACGGCGGTGGGACTGGGTCGCGGCCGTGTAGACGTCGGCGGTGGCGGCGGCGGCCGTGTCCCAGCCGAAGGACTGGGCGTGCCGGGCGGCGGCCCGGCCCATGCGCTCGGTGAGGTCCGGGTGGTCGGCGAAGCGGCCCAGCACCCGCGCGTAGTCGGCCGGGTCGTGGCCCTGGACGAGGAAGCCGGTCTCGCCGTCGCGCACGGCCACCGGCAGACCGGACGAGTTCGCAGATGCGCGGCGAACCGTCGTAGTGCGGCAGCTTCTTGA
>NZ_JACBWZ010000658.1 GCF_013870595.1 Streptomyces sp. WELS2
TACCTTTCCGGCGCCGCACAGCAGCTGCGCGACCGGCATCGCGGCCCGGCGGCCGGGGGGTCCGAGGACGGTGCCCTCATATCCGGCCGCGCGGCCCCGGCGGCCCCGGCCGCACCGCGCGACGGACCGCTCCGCCCGTCCTCCAGAGCCTTCGGAGCCCACACACCGGCGATGCTCCAGGTCTTCCGCTGCTGAGGCCCGGGTAGCTCGATCCGCCCCCCCACAACCGTCGTTCGAGTCCGACGCGCCGGGCAGGCGCGCCAGGAGGAACCCACACACATGCAGCCCCTCATCGACAACGCCCGTACCTTCGGACAACGCCCTGAGGAGTTCGCCAAGCTCGCCCAAGGCCAGTCCCCGCAGGTCCTGTTCATCACCTGCTCCGACTCCCGGGTCGTCCCGGCCCTGATCACGGGCGCCCGCCCCGGCGAGCTGTTCGAGCTGCGCACCGCGGGCAACATCGTCCCGCCCTACGCCTCCGAGCACCCCACCAGCGAGGCGGCCACCATCGAATACGCCGTGGAGGTGCTCGGCGTCCGCGACATAGTGGTCTGCGGCCACTCGCACTGCGGCGCCGTCGGCGCCCTGGTCCGCGGCGACGACCTCACCGCCGTACCTGCCGTGCGCGACTGGCTGGTCTCGGCCACCCCGCGCCCGTCCGGCAAGGCCGAGGACCCGGAGGTCGCCGAGGGAGTGCAGGGCCATGTCCTCACCCAGCTGCTGCGGCTGCGCTCGTACCCCTGTATCGAGCGGAAGCTGGCCGAGGCCGAACTGAACCTGCACGCCTGGTACTACGAGGTGCACACCGGCACGGTACGGACGCACCGCCCGCAGACCGACGCCTTCGAGGCGCTGTGAGCCCGCCGATGACCGACAACCGCACCCTGATATCCCGTTTCCCGCACCTGAAGCAGGACTTCGCCGCCTCGCTCGTCGTCTTCCTGGTCGCCGTCCCGCTGTGCGTGGGCGTGTCCGTCGCCTCCGGGGCACCGGCCGAACTGGGCCTGGTGACCGGCATCGTGGGCGGTCTCGTCACCGGAGTGATGCGCGGCAGCAGCCTCCAGGTGTCGGGACCGGCCGCCGGCATGACCGTGCTCGTCTACGAGGCGGTGCAGGAGTTCGGCCTGCCGGTGCTCGGCGTGATCGTGCTCGCCTCCGGCGCCATCCAGTTGGCCATGGGACTGTTGCGGCTGGGCCGTTACTTCCGTGCCATCTCCGTCTCCGTCGTGGAGGGCATGCTGGCCGGCATCGGCCTGGTGATCATCGCCGGGCAGCTCTACCCGGCGATGGCCGCCAAGGCCCCCGACTCCGGTCTGGGCAAGATCGCCGAACTGCCCGGCACGCTCGTGGACTCCTTCGGCGACACCGGCGCGCTGTCCTCCCTGACGGTGGCCGCGGGCACCATCGCGGTGCTGCTGCTGTGGAAGCACGCCCCGCGGAAGGTGCGCACGGTGCCCGGCCCGCTCGCCGCGGTGGGGCTCGCCACGCTGGCCGTGTTCGCGCTGGACCTGCCCGTGGCCACGGTGGAAGTGAAGGGCCTGCTCGGCGCCGTCCAGCCGCCGCCGCTGAGCGCCTTCGGCGAACTGGCCGGTATCGGACTGCTGGGCACGGTCGTCGCGTTCACCCTGATCGCGTCCGCCGAGTCCCTGTTCAGCGCGGCGGCCGTGGACCGGCTGCACTCCGGGCCGCGCACCGAGTACAACAAGGAGCTCATCGCCCAGGGCACCGGCAACATGGTGTGCGGGGCGCTCGGCGCGCTGCCGATGACGGCGGTGATCGTGCGCAGTGCGGCCAACGTCCAGGCGGGCGCCCGTACGAAGGCCTCCCGGGTGCTGCACGGCGCGTGGCTGCTGCTGTTCGCGGCGCTGCTGCCCGACGTGCTCGCCTACATCCCGATCCCGGCCCTCGCGGGCATCCTGATCCACGCGGGCGCCAAGCTGATCCCCGTCCGGTCGCTGGGCACGCTGTGGCGCGAGCACCGGGGGGAGGCGGTGGTCCTCGCCGTCACCGCCGTCTCCATCGTCGCGGTCAGCATGTTCGAGGGCGTGCTCATCGGCCTGGCCCTGGCGGTGGTGAAGACCGCCTGGGAGGCCTCGCACGTCAGGCTGGACGTCGTGGACGAGGGGGCGGGCCCGATAGAGGCGCGTCTGATGGGCAACGCCACCTTCCTGCGGCTGCCGAAGATCCTGGACGGCCTGGAGTCGCTGCCGCAGGACCGTCCGGTCCGGCTCGACCTGTCCGGGGTGCACCATCTGGACCATGCCTGCCGGATGGCCCTGGACAACTGGGCGGCCCGGCACAGCACGGCCGGGACCGACCCGGTCAAGCTGGTCACAGCCGCCTGAGCCCCCTCCCGTGGGGCCGGGACGCCGGGAGCACTCGGCATCCCGGCCCCACGGGCCTATCGTGGCAACAGCAGACAAAACCGACCTCTGGGCGAGGAGGTCACCATGGTCGCGGACCTTCTGGTGGCCGTTGCGGCGGCGGGCTCCGCCGGTGTCGTGTACCTGGCGTCGGCGGTAAGAGTGGTCAAGCAGTACGAACGCGGGGTGCTGTTCCGGCTCGGCCGGGTCAGTGGGGGCGTACGGTCGCCGGGGCTGAATCTGATCATTCCCTTCGTGGACCGGCTGCAGAAGGTCAACATGCAGATCGTGACGATGCCGGTGCCGGCCCAGGAGGGCATCACCCGGGACAACGTCACCGTCCGGGTGGACGCGGTGGTCTACTTCCGGGTGATGGACGCGGCGAGCGCGCTGGTGAAGGTCGAGGACTACAAGTTCGCGGTGTCGCAGATGGCCCAGACGTCCCTGCGGTCCATCATCGGCAAGAGCGACCTGGACGACCTGCTCTCCGACCGCGAGAAGCTCAACCAGGGGCTGGAGCTGATGATCGACAGCCCGGCGGTGGGCTGGGGCATCCAGGTCGACCGGGTGGAGATCAAGGACGTGTCCCTGCCGGACACGATGAAGCGGTCGATGGCCCGCCAGGCCGAGGCGGACCGGGAGCGCCGGGCCCGGATCATCAACGCCGACGCCGAGCTGCAGGCGTCGAAGAAGCTCGCCGAGGCCGCCCAGCAGATGGCGGAGACGCCGACCGCGCTCCAGCTGCGGCTGCTGCAGACGGTGATGGCGGTGGCGGCCGAGAAGAACTCCACGCTGGTGCTGCCGATCCCGGTGGAACTGCTGCACTTCCTCGAGCGCGGCGGCCGGCCGTCCCCACCGGACCAGGACCGGGGCCCCGCGCCCGGGCACACCGACGGCGCGCCGGAGCAGCACACCGACGGTGGACCGGAGCAGCACACCGACGGCACCTCGCAGCTCCCGGTGACCGGCACCGGCGTTACCTCCCAGGTCCCCGGCACGGACAGCCCACCGCCACTCCCGTGACCGCCGGCCGGCTCCGGCCGCGGATGTGAGCTCGGTGGGCCTGGGTACCCGGCGGGCATGCGTGAGCAGCGGAAGGTCACCGATTCGTACTGGCTGCACACCGCTCCCGGGCCCGGCCACCCCGCCCTGGACGCGGATCTCGAGGTGGACGTGGCCGTCGTCGG
>NZ_JACBWZ010000659.1 GCF_013870595.1 Streptomyces sp. WELS2
GAACCGGACGCCGGCCGCCGTGAGCACGGAGAGCAGCACGGCGGCGTACAGCTCGGGCAGCCGGTCCGGGGTGGCATGCAGGAACTGGGCCACGAAGAAGGTCATGAAGGCGAACACGCCGAGGCTGTGCCCGCGCGGGCCCCACCGCCGGGCGTAGACGCCGGCGCCGGTGACGGCCAGGAAGGTCAGGTCCCGGGCCACCGGGTGGTCGTGCAGTCCGGCCGCGGCGGCGAGCACCGGGATGCCCACGACGGGCAGCAGGGCGGTGGTGACCGCCTGGCCGCGCACGGTGGGGTCGGCGACGGTGAACAGCGCGAGCAGCGCGGCGAGCCCCCCGGTGACCGCTCCGGGGAGGGAGTGTCCGGCCAGTCCGCAGACCACGACCGCCGGCCCGATGCCGAGGACGGCCCGCGCGGCGAAACGCAACCGCGCCCGCCCTGGGTCCGGTGCCACGAACATCCTCTTCAGCACTGCTGCCCTCCCCTGGGAACACCGATACGGAAAAGGCGCCGCGGGGATCCGCAGCGCCATTGACACGTCCATGAGAGCATCACCGGGGTCACTGGCTCAAGTGAGCCTCGATTCGCCGTGCCATTGGCCCAGCACCGGCACTCCACCCGCACCCACCGGAATGCCAACGGACCAGGTGGGAAGGCGTACCGGACCCGGGCTCGGCTGGGCCATTGGTACAGTCGTCCATCATGGCCGTGGACGAACTCGACACCCGCATCCTGCGACTGCTCCTGGAGCAGCCGCGCACCAGCGTGCGCGAGTACGCCCGCATCCTCGGCGTGGCCCGGGGCACTCTCCAGGCCCGCCTGGACCGGATGGAGCGGGACGGCGTGATCACCGGCACCGGCCCCTCCCTCTCCGCCGCCGCGCTCGGCCATCCGGTGCTGGCGTTCGTACACATCGAGGTCACCCAGGGCCACCTGGACGACGTGGGGGACGCGCTGGCCGCCGTCCCGGAGATCGTGGAGGCCTTCTCGATCACCGGCGGCGGGGATCTGCTCGCCCGGGTGGTGGGCCGGGACAACGCGCACCTCGAGGACGTGATCCAGAAGCTGATCAGCCTCCCGGGCGTGGTGCGCACCCGCACCGAGGTGGCGCTGCGCGAGCGGGTCCCGTACCGGCTGCTGCCCCTGGTGGAGTCGGTAGGCCGGGCGACGGCGCGCGGCTGACGGTGGGCATGCTGGGCGCCATGAGCGATCTCGGCACACTCTCGGTCATCTTCGATCTCGACGGAACGCTCGTGGACAGCGAGCCGAACTACTACGAGGCGAGCCGGCAGACCCTGGCCGCCCACGGCATCCCCGGATTCACCTGGGCGGACCACGAGGGCTACGTCGGCATCAGCACCCGGGAGACGGTACGGATCTGGCGGGAGCGCTACGGACTGCGCGCCTCGGTGCCGGAGCTGCTGGCCGAGACGAACCGCCGCTACCTGGACCTGGCCCGCACCCGCACCCGCGCGTACCCGCAGATGCGCGCGTTCGTGGAGCTGCTGGCCGCGGACAACGTCCCCATGGCGGTGGCCTCGGGCTCCTCCCCCGAGGCCATCGAGGCCGTCCTCGCGGGCACCGGCCTCGCCGCCCACCTGCGGACGACGGTCTCGGCCGACGAGGTCCCCCACGGCAAACCGGCCCCCGACGTCTTCCTCGAGGCGGCCCGCCGCCTCGGCACGCCCCCGGCCGACTGCGTGGTCCTGGAGGACGCGGCCCCCGGCGCCGCCGCGGCCCACGCGGCCGGCATGCGCTGCATCGCCCTCCCGTACGTCCCCGCCCAGGCGGACGCCCCCGAGTTCACCACCGCGTCACTGCTGCTGCGCGGCGGCCAGGCGGACTTCACGGCACGGTCGGCGTACGCGTGGCTGCGCGACGGGGCCCGCTGAAAGGGCACGACCTCGGCGTGTGCGCGGCGCACGTCCGGCCGCGCGCACCGGGTCCGCTACGGACGGACCTCTGCGCGTGCGCGGTCGGCCGTGACTGCATAGCGTGACCCCATGAGCACAGTCCAGGCACGGCCCGCCCCCGACGAGCGGCGGTGGAAGGCGCTCGGGGTCTGTCTGGCGGCGGGATTCATCTCGCTCCTCGACACCTCGATCGTGAATGTGGCGCTTCCCTCCCTGGAGCACGGGCTGGGCGCCTCCGAGGCGGTCCAGTCATGGGTGGTCTCCGGGTACGCCCTCACCTTCGGGCTGGCGCTGGTCCCGGCCGGCCGGCTGGGCGACATGCGCGGCCGGCGCCAGGCCTTCCTGGTCGGCCTCGCCCTGTTCACGGTGGCCTCGCTGGCGTGCGGGCTCGCCTCCGGGCCCGGCTGGCTGGTGGCGTTCCGGCTGATCCAGGGCACGGCGGCGGGCATGGTCGCGCCGCAGACCTCGGGGCTGATCCAGCAGATGTTCCAGGGCTCCGAGCGGGCCAAGGCCTTCGGTGTGCTCGGCACGGTCATCGGGGTGTCGACCGCGGCGGGCCCGCTGGTGGGCGGGCTGCTGATCGACGCCGCTGGCACCGACGACGGCTGGCGCTGGGTGTTCTTCGTCAATCTGCCGATCGGGGTGGCCGCCTTCGCCGCGGGACTGCGGCTGCTGCCCCGCTACCCGGCGGCGGGCAAGCGCGAGGTGTTCGACCTGTTCGGGGTGCTGCTCCTCGGCGCGGGCGTGCTCGCGCTGATGCTGCCCCTGGTGCAGGAGCAGCAGTGGACCGGACGGGAGAAGTGGGCGCTGATGCCGCTGGCGCTGGTGCTGCTGGGCGCGTTCTGGGCCTGGGAGCGCCGGCAGGGACTGCTCGGGCGCGCCCCGCTGGTGGACCTGGACCTGTTCTCCCTGCGCTCGTTCACGCTGGGCGCCCTGATCAGCCTCACCTATTTCGCGGGCTTCACCACCGTCTTCTTCCTCTACGCCCTGTACCTCCAGAACGGCGTGGGCTACAGCGCGCTGGCGTCGGGGCTGACCGTCCTGCCGTTCGCGGCGGCCTCCGCGGTCGGGGCCGCCGCCGGCGGGCGGCTGGTGGTGCGGTTCGGCCGCAAGCTGGTCGTCATCGGGCTGGGCGGCGTGGCCCTCGGACTGCTCGGGGTGATGGCGGCGGTGGCCCTCGTGCCCGGGCCGGACATCGGCTGGGCGTCGGCGCTGCCGCTGCTGGTCGGAGGCGCCGGGTCCGGCCTGACGGTCTCCCCGAACACCACCCTCACCCTCACCCGGGTCCCGGTGCAGCGCGCGGGCGCGGCCGGTGGCGTCCTCCAGACGGGCCAGCGCGTCGGCTCGGCGGCCGGGATCGCGGTGGTGGGCTCGGTGTACTTCGCCCACCTCGCCAACCACGGCCGCACCGACACGGCGATGCAGCTCGGACTGCTCTCCGCCGTGGGCATCATCCTGGTCGCCCTGTTGCTGGCGGTCGCCGACCTGCGGGGACGCCATGTACGGCCCGAGCCGGAGAAGACCGCGGAGCCGGTCGGGCCGGGCCGGGGCGAGGGCGGCGCAGTGGAGGGCGTACGGCCGGGCGCGTGAGGAGGAGGCCGGCCACCGACGATGGTGAACGCCCTGCTGTGCCGC
>NZ_JACBWZ010000066.1 GCF_013870595.1 Streptomyces sp. WELS2
GGCGGCCCTCCGGGCGATGGGCGTCATACCGGTCGTCGTCGGAAGAATCCGTGTGCGCGGTGCCCCGCGAATCGTAAGATCGGGAATCTCGTGGGGGGAGGTGGTCAATGGGCAGGCGGCGCCCTGACACGCCGACGCTGGAGGAGGTGGCCGCCCGCGCCGGAGTGGGCCGGGGCACGGTCTCCCGCGTCGTCAACAACGCGGCGGGGGTGAAGGATTCGACGCGCCAGGCCGTGCAGCAGGCCATCGCCGAACTGGGATACGTGCCCAATCTCGCGGCCCGGACCCTGGCCGGCCGGCGTGCCGACGCGGTCGCGCTGGTCGTGACGGAGCCGGACTGGAGGCTGTTCGCGGAGCCCTTCTTCTCGGAGATCGTCAGCTCGCTCGGGGACGCGCTGGCCGACACCGGGATGCAGTTGCTGCTGACGATGGTCCGCTCGGACACCGAGCGCAAACGCTTCCTGGAGTACGCCCGAGGCGGCCGGGTCGACGGCGCGCTGCTGGTCTCCGTGCGTGCCGACGACACCCTGCCGGACATGCTCGCCGAGGCCCGGCTGCCGACCGTCATGCTGGGCCGCCGCTCGGGCGACGAGCACGTCAGCTACGTCGACGCGGACAACGCCGGCGGCGCCCGCAGCGCGGTCACCCATCTGCTGGCCACGGGCCACAAGGCGATCGCCACGATCACCGGGCCGCTGGACATGTACGTCGCCCAGTCCCGGCTGCGCGGCTACCGCCAGGCGCTCGCGGCGGCCGGACTGGCCACGGACGAGTCCTGGATCGCGGAGGGCGACTTCACCGAGGAGAGCGGCCGGCGCGCGATGGCCCGGCTGCTCGCGCGACACCCGGAGATCGACGCGGTGCTCGCCGCGTCGGACACCACGGCGGCCGGGGCGCTGCACGAACTGCGCGCGGCGGGGCGCCGGGTGCCGGAGGACGTCGCCGTCATCGGTTTCGACGACTTCCCGCTGTCCGAACAGACCGAACCCCGCCTGACAACGGTCCGCCAGCCGCTGGCCGAGATCGGCCGGGCGATGGTACGGCTCCTGCTGGAGGAACTGGAGGAACCGGCCGTGGCCTGGCGCCATGTCATCCTCCGCACGGAGCTGATACGACGCGACTCGGCCTGACACCGCCGCCGGGTCCCGAAGCACGCTCCGAGCACCACGCCGCGCGGCCGGATCCGGCCCGACGGCAGGCCCGGGCGACGGATGCCCGGCCGACGGCACAACCGGGCGGCCCGTCGGCACGACAAACCCCCTCCCCTTCCCCCGCGGAACCGGTCACCACGCCCGCTTCCGGGAGCGCTCCCAATATCCGGCGTCCCCCGAAACTATCGACACCCCCCGCCCACCTGCGCCTTCGGAACCTCTTCGACGCATTACCGCGCGACACCTTGTCAGGGACATGAACTCTCCCTACAGTCCCTGCCCAACGGAGGTAATGGGAGCGCTCCCATCTGCGTGGGAGCGCTCCCGCATCCGACCGTCCCCGAGAGGACCCGCATGCGACCGTCAACGCACCCCGTCCGTGCAGCGAGTGGTCTGGTCGGCGCGCTGCTCGCCGCGCTCGCCGCACTGGCGGCCCTGCTCACCACGGCCCCGGCGGCCCGGGCCGACACCACGATCTGCGAACAGTACGGCTCGACGACGATCCAGGGCCGCTACGTCGTCCAGAACAACCGCTGGGGCACCAGCGGCACCCAGTGCATCAACGTCACGGACAGCGGCTTCCGGATCACCCAGGCCGACGGCTCGGTCCCGACGAACGGCGCCCCGAAGTCGTACCCGTCCGTCTTCAACGGCTGCCACTACACCAACTGCTCGCCCGGAACCAGCCTTCCGGCGCGGCTCGGCACCATCTCCAGCGCGCCCACCAGCATCTCGTACTCCTATGTGAGCAACGCGGTGTACGACGCGGCGTACGACATCTGGCTCGACCCCACGCCCCGTACCGACGGCGTCAACCGGACCGAGATCATGGTCTGGTTCAACAAGGTGGGCTCGATCCAGCCCGTGGGCTCGCAGGTCGGCACGGCCACCGTGGCCGGGCGCCAGTGGCAGGTGTGGTCCGGCAACAACGGCTCCAACGACGTGCTGTCCTTCGTCGCGCCGTCGACGATCACCAGCTGGAGCTTCGACGTCATGGACTTCGCCCGGCAGGCCATCGCCCGCGGACTGGCGCAGAACAACTGGTACCTGACGAGCGTGCAGGCCGGCTTCGAGCCGTGGCAGAACGGTGCCGGGCTCGCCGTGAACTCGTTCTCCTCCACGGTCAACACGGGTGGCAGCGGCCCGGGTGGCCCCGGGGCCCCGGCGGCCTGCGAGGTGACGTACGCGACGAGCGTCTGGTCGGGCGGCTTCACCGCCGACGTCACCCTCACCAACACCTCCGCGACCCCGGTCGACGGCTGGCGCCTCGCCTTCACCCTGCCCTCCGGACAGAGCGTCACCAGCGCCTGGAACGCGTCGGTCACACCGTCGTCCGGCGCGGTCACGGCCACGAACCTGACCCACAACGGGCAGATCGCGGCCGGCGGCCGGGTGACCTTCGGCTTCCAGGGCGCCTACAGCGGCACCTTCGCCAAGCCCACCGGGTTCAGCCTCAACGGAACCGCCTGCACCACCGCGTGATCCGCGCCCCCGCGTCCCCTCCCCCACGCACCCAGCCCGAGGAGCGCACATGAGACACCCACCGGACGGCACCCTCCCTGGGCGTACCGCCCCCTCGATCCAACGGAAGGAGAGAATCGTGGCCCGACGCGGCAGGCTCCTGTCGGTCGTGGCGGCCTTGTCGACCCTGCTGGCCGCGCTCGGCCTGGCCCTGCTGGGACAGGGCAGCGCCAAGGCGCACGGGGTGGCGATGCTGCCCGGCTCCCGTACCTATCTGTGCTACCTGGACGGCCACACGGGGACCGGCGGGATGAACCCGACCAACCCCGCCTGCAAGGACGCGGTGGCCAAGAGCGGGGCGACGCCGCTGTACAACTGGTTCGCCGTGCTCGACTCCAACGCCGGTGGCCGCGGCGCCGGTTACGTCCCGGACGGCACCCTGTGCAGCGCCGGCGACCGGTCGCCGTACGACTTCTCCGCGTACAACGCCGCCCGTTCGGACTGGCCGCGCACCCATCTGACCAGCGGTGCGACGATCCAGGCGCAGTACAGCAACTGGGCGGCGCATCCGGGCAGTTTCCGGGTGTACCTCACCAAGCCCGGCTGGTCGCCGACCAGTACGCTGCGCTGGGCCGACCTCGACCTGATCCAGACGGTCACCAACCCGCCCCAGCAGGGCTCGGCCGGCACCGACGGCGGCCACTACTACTGGGACATGCAGCTGCCCGCCGGGCGCTCCGGTGACGCCCTGCTGTTCATCCAGTGGGTCCGCTCGGACAGCCAGGAGAACTTCTTCTCCTGCTCCGACATCGTCTTCGACGGCGGCCACGGCGAGGTGACGGGCATCGGCGGCTCCGGCACCACGCCCACCCCGACCCCGACGCCCACGCCCACCCCGACGCCCACTCCGACCCCGACGGACCCGCACACCGGTTCCTGCATGGCCACCTACTCCGTGGTCAGCGCGTGGAACGGCGGCTTCCAGGCGTCCGTCGAGGTGATGAACCACGGCACCACCCCGCTCGACGGCTGGGCCGTGTCCTGGAAACCGGGCACCGGCACCAAGATCAGCACCCTGTGGAACGGTACGCAGACCACCGCCTCCGACGGCACGGTCACGGTCCGCAACGCGGACCACAACCGGGTCGTCCCGGCCGACGGCAGTACCACGTTCGGGTTCACCGCCACCTCCACGGGCAACAACCTGCCCGCCGGATCGATCGGTTGCGTCACGGCACAGAGCGCTTCCTGACGACGTGCGCCAGGCGCCGTCTCCCCGGCCCGCACCCGGGGAGACGGCGCCTTCCCGTGTGCGGCCCGCCGACGGCTCCGGCCCACCCGCCGGCAGCCGCCGTCCTGATCCGGTCAGCCGGATGGGCACATTGACAAGGCGGGTGCGCACCACAAAGCATTGCTGGGCACGTCTACGGCACCTCAATAGTTCCGGGCGGCGCACGCGGCCCGTCGTCAAGGCAGGTACCGATGGCCACGAACCAGCTGTTCGCGCTCTTTTGCGACCTCGCCCTCATCATCGTGCTCGCCCGGATACTGGGCGCCGTGGCACAGCGCTTCTCCCAGCCCGCCGTCATCGGCGAAGTACTCGCGGGAATTCTGCTCGGCCCCACTTTCCTGGGCCATTCCGTGCCGGAGTTCCTGTTTCCCCCCGGGGTACGGCCGATGCTCACCGCGCTCGCCGATGTGGGCATGGCCGTATTCATGTTCATCGTGGGCCTGGAACTGGACCGCAGGATCCTGCGCGGCACCGGACGGCTGGCCGGCACCGTGGCGGTCTCCTGCATCCTGCTGCCGTTCGGACTCGGCACGCTGCTCGCCCTGATGCTGGCCGGGGACCACGCCCAGGGGCATCGGCTGGGTTTCGTGCTCTTCATGGGCACGGCGATGTCGGTGACCGCCTTCCCGGTGCTGGCCCGGATACTCACGGACCGCAAGATGCAGCACACCCCGATCGGCGGGCTGGCGCTGGCCTGCGCCGCGATCGGTGACGTGCTCGCCTGGTGCATGCTCGCCGCCGTGGTGGCCCTGGTCGGCGTAGGGGGCGGCGACCAGTGGCTCCTGCTGCTGCTCGTGCCGTACGCCTGTGTGATGGTGTGGTTGGTCCGTCCGCTGCTGCGCAGGCTGGTCGCCGCCGGCGGCGCCCGGCTGACCCCGGCGGTGCTGACGGTCGTCCTCGCGGGGCTGCTCGTCTCCGGGGCGGTCACCGAGCGGATCGGCCTGCATTTCATTTTCGGCGCCTTCCTTTTCGGCGTGGTGATGCCGAAGGAATCCACCGAGCGGCTGCGCGCGGACATCATCGACCGGGTCGGTGATGTGAGCGGTCAGTTATTGCAACCGGTCTTCTTCATCATCGTCGGCCTGAAAGTCGACCTGTCCGATCTGGGCGGGGCCGGCTGGCTGGACTTCGCGCTCATTCTGCTCGTGGCGGTCAGCGGGAAATTCGTCGGCGCGTTCCTGAGCGCCCGGGCCTTCCGCGTCACGGCGCGCCAGTCGGCGGTTCTCGCCACGCTCATGAACACCAGGGGGCTCACCGAACTGATCATTCTGACCGCCGGTCTGCAACTCGGCGTCCTCGACGAACGGTTGTACTCCCTGATGGTCGTGATGGCGGTCGTGACGACGGCGATGGCCGGTCCGCTGCTCGCCGTCCTGCGGCCGCGCGCCCTGGCCGGCCAGGACCCCGTCATCCCGGTCCGGGACGCCCAGCCCCCGGCCACCAAGCGCTGAACCCGCACGATTCCGGACCACGGTGCCCTGCGGCCGCGGCGCCGGCTCAGCCCTCGGCGGCCGGTTCTCGCGGGTCGTGGCCGCGCACCTCACCGCCCCGGATCCGCCCCGTGGACGCCAGGTTCGGTCCGTATCCCGCGCCGTGCCCGCCGTAGCCGGCCCCACAGTTCGTCGATGCTCTCCCGTACGGCCTCGGGCGAGTCCCCGGCGCGCGGGACACCGTCGTCCAGGCGCCGGACCATGCCGTACACCGGCCCCAGGTCGTGGCCGAGGCCGGCCACGAGGTCGAGCACCCGCTCCGGCAGCCGCATCCGGGCCTCGGCGTACACGTCCCGGTACTGGTCACGGGCCCGCGTGAGCCGCTGCCGTGCGAGCCGCGGTTCCTCGTCCCGGCCCAGGGCGTGCACCTGGTCGGTGAGCGCGGCCAGGTACTGCCGGGCGGAGGCGTCGAGGGCCACGGAGCAGGCGCGCAGTTCCCGGGCGTGCGGGCGCCGCTCCTGTACCTGCTCGACGCGGTCCGGTTCGAGCAGGTACAGGAGCGGCGCCCTGTACCTGCTCGACGCGGTCCGGTTCGCGCCACCGGCCGCGGTCGGCCGCGCGCTGGGTCGGCAGCGCGGACAACGGCGTCCCGACGACTCCGACGACCGCGGCCACGGGCGCGGTCGCCTCCCCGAGGTCCACCCCGCCTCCACACCGTGGTTCCGCCACGTTCAGGTAAGCACCGGCGTGGTGCGGACCGGTGGAACGGGCGGACCGGAGCGCGCCCGGTGTTCGCCCCGCCCCCGACCGGGCCGGACGGCCGCCGACGCCGTCCCGGCCCGTGCCCCCTCCCTGCCCCACGGCCCCCGGAAACCGGGTGGAGGTTCGCGCCGCGCCCCGCCTACAGTCGCGGGATGACCACACGGACCTTCCGCATCACCGTCCGCGGCGCCTTCGACGGCCTCACCGAGGCCCAGCGCGCCGCCCTCCTCGCCGACGCCGCCGAACACGACGTCCTGCGCGCCGCGTTCACGCCCGAGGGCACCCTCACCTACGACATCGCCGCCCGGCCCGCCTTCGTCTTCCGTTTCTCCGCCACGGGCGAGAAGGAGGAGGACATCCTTGAGGCGACCGAGCGGGCCGAGGAGGCGGCCGTCTCCTGGCTCACCGAACGCGGCTACGGCCACAAGCACTTGCGGGCCACCGCCGAGGACCTCTCCCAGGCCCCCTTGGGCAAGCGACAGCGCCGTGCCGCCCGGTCGGCCGGCTCCTGAACCACCGCCCTAAACTTGAGTACTCAAGGAGTCGGCAAGGGAAGGCTGAGGCGATGAGCGAAGAGGCGCTGGACGCGGCGCTGCGGCTGGTACGGGCGCAGACGGCGCTGGTACGGCGCTTCGACGCGCGGCTCGGCGGGCTGCACGGCGTCAGCCTCGCCGACTTCACGCTGCTGCTCCGGCTGGCACAGGCACCCGGCGCCCGGATGCGCCGGGTCGACCTGGCCGAGGCGCTGGGGCTGACCGCATCCGGGGTCACGCGCGGACTCGCTCCGCTGGAGCGGATCGGGCTGGTGACCCGGGAGCCGGACACCCGGGACGCGCGCGTGGCGTACGCGGCGCTGACCGGGACGGGCCGGCGGCGGCTGACGGAGATGCTGGCCACGGCCCGGGAGACGGCCGCCGAGATCTTCGCCGCCCCGGACTGGCCCCCGGCGGACCTCGCCCACCTCACGGCCCTGCTGACCCGCCTGGGCGGCACGGGTCTGAAGGGGTCCTGACCACGCCGACGGGCCACGCCCCTGCCAAGGCGGACGTCCACCGACGGGACGCTGAACCACCCGCACGGGCCCGGAAGACCGGCGCTCTCCGACCCCCGCGGATGCACGTCGGCGGGACACCGGCCCACCCGTCCCGGCGCACCCCGGCTCCCGCTGCCACGCGTCAACGGAAAACCGGCCCCGCCCGGACCCCTGCCTCCCGACCGGCCGCGCGCGTCAGGCGCCGTCGCCGCCCGGTATCCACCCCTGGCGGCGCAGTACGGCGGAGACGTCCGGGGCGCGGTAGTGCTCGCCCTTGAGCACCTTGCCGTCGGCCCGGCGGGCGACCTGTCCGTCCGGGCCGAGCTTGCTCATGTTGGCGCGGTGGATCTCGGCGATCACCTCGTCGAGGTCGATGCCGTGCACCAGGGCCGTGCCGTAGGCCACGTACACCACGTCGGCCAGTTCGTGCGCGAGCCGGTCCAGCGGTCCCCGGACCGCGACCTCGGCGACCTCCGCGGCCTCCTCGGCGAGCAGTTCGGCCCGGTGGGCGGCCAGGCCGGGGTCCACCTCCGTCGGGGTGTCGCGGAGGTCGAGGCCGAAGGCGCGGTGGAACTCGTGGACGAGACGGGCGGGCGAAGTGCTCATGCGGCGACTCTAACGGGCGGCACCGACAACGCCCCCCGGCCGTGATCGCTGTGACCCCGGCCCTGGTCAGCGCCGAGCCCCTGCTGGCAGGATCGCCGCATGTCCAAGAGGTTCCCCCGGGTCGGCAGGCGCGCGGCGCTGCGAGGCGCGGCCGTCGGTGTCGTGGTCCTCGGGCTGCTGTCGTGGTGGCTGCTGCCGCTCGGCGAGAAGCCGCCGAGCGGGACGATCGTGTTCAGCACCGGTACGCCGCGCGGGGTGTACCAGGAGTACGGCGAGCGGCTGCGCACCGAGCTGGGCAAGGACATGCCGGGGCTGACGGTGAAGCTGCTCAACAGCGCCGGTTCCCAGGAGAACGTGGAGCGGGTGGCGACCGGGCGGGCGGACTTCACCATCGCCGCGGCCGACGCGGTGGCGGCGTACGGGCTGCGCCAGGGCGAGGGCGCCGGACGGCTGCGCGGGGTGGCCCGGCTCTACGACGACTACGTGCAGCTCATCGTGGCCCCGGACTCGGACATCAGCGACGTCGCGGAACTGCGGCACAAGCGGGTGGCGATCGGGCTGCCGGATTCGGGGGTGCGGCTGATAGCCGAGCGGGTGCTGCGGGCCGCCGGCATCGATCCGCGCAAGGACATCACCCCGGCGGCGGACGGCATCGACACCGGACCGGCGCGGCTGCGGGAGGGGAAGATCGACGCCTTCTTCTGGTCCGGCGGGCTGCCCACCAAGGGGCTGGCCCCGCTGGCGCAGAAGGGTGCCTTCCGGTTCGTGCCGATCAACGACGACCTGGTCGCCCGGCTGCACGGCCAGGGCGAGTGGGCGCGCTACTACCGGACCACGAAGATCCCCGAGTCGGCCTACCCGAACGTCCAGCGGGGGGCCGAGGTGCCGACGATCGCCGTCTCCAACGTGCTGATCACCCGTACGGACGTCGATCCCCGGCTGACCGAGTGGCTGACCCGCACGGTGATCAAGAGCCGGGACGGCATCGGCGCCCACGTCCACTCCGCCCAGCTGGTCGACCTGCGCACCGCCATCTACACCGGCCCGTTGCCGCTCCAGGAAGGCGCCCGGCGCTACTACCGGTCGGTGAAGCCCTGATGAGGTACGGCTGGGAGCCGGGGCGGGTTCGAGGTGCGCGACGCCCCCGGCAGGCTCCGGGAGTCGGGCCCGGCGTGCGCGACGCGCCTAGGGCCTGTCTGACGATTCGCGTCGTCGCCCGAAGGGCGGCCGCGCGGCGGCAGGTGCGTGCTCTCGGCGTGCCGGATCCAGGCCCTCGTACTGGACGTACTCGGGTCTGGGGCCGGTGCGGCGAGAGTGCGTGCATGACGTCGCGTGGCAGACGGGAATTGTCAGACAGGCCCTAGCGGGCGCCCGGAGACGGTCCGGCGGCCGGCGGGTGCCGTGGCACGCTGACGGTGACCCGTAGTCCCCGCGGCTCGTGGTGGGCGAAGTCGACCGAGCCGCCGCCCGCCGCGAGCAGGGCGCGGGTGATGGACAGGCCGAGGCCCGAGCCCTTGACGTTCTGGTGCCGGCCGCTGCGCCAGAACCGGTCGCCCACGCGCGCGAGTTCCTCGTCGGTGAGGCCGGGCCCGGTGTCCGTGACGACGACCGTGGTGGTGTCGCCGTCCGCGGAGACGGCGACCTCCACCGTGCCGCCCTCGGGGGTGAACTTCACGGCGTTGTCGATGACCGCGTCCAGGGCGCTGGACAGGGCGATCGGGTCGGCCCAGGCGGTGGTGGGCGGGCAGTCGCCGGTCAGGCTCACACCCTTGGACCGGGCGGCCGGTGCCCAGGCGGCCACCCGCTCCCCGGCCAGCGCGCCGATGTCGGTCAGCCCCGGGTCGGCCTCGGCGTGCTCGGCCAGCGCCAGGTCGAGCAGGTCGTCCAGGACCTGCGCGAGGCGCTTGCCCTCGGTGCGCACCGAGGCGATCTCCGCGTTGTCCTCGGGGAGTTCGAGGGCGAGCAGTTCGATGCGCAGCAGCAGCGCCGCGAGCGGGTTGCGCAACTGGTGCGAGGCATCGGCGACGAAGGCGCGCTGCTGCTCCAGCACGGCCTCGACGTTGTCCGCCATCTCGTTGAACGAACGGGCCAGCCGTCTGAGTTCCGGCGGCCCGCCGGCCACCGCGACCCGGGATTTGAGCCGCCCGGTGGCGATGTCGTGCGTGGTGGCGTCCAGCACCCGGACCGGTTTGAGCACCCAGCCGGTGAGCCGGAGCGCGGCGCCGACGGCGAGCAGCATGGCCGCGATCTCCCCGGCACCGATGACCAGCCAGCCGCGCAGGATCCGGGAACGCAGCTGTTCGGTGGGCGAGTCGGTGACCACGACGGCGACGACGTCCCCGTCCCGGATCACCGGCGAGGCGACGACGAGCCGGCTGCGCTGCCAGGGCCAGGCCTGTGGCGGGTCGTGGCTGCGCCGGCTGAGCAGCGCCTCGTCGAACGCACGGCGTACCTCTCCCACGCGCGGGACGAACCAGTCGCCGGGCGCGTTGGCCATCGCCTCCGTACCGTTGCGGTAGAAGACGCCGGCGCGTATGCCGTAGACGTCGTAGTAACTCTCCAGTTCGCTGCGCAGGCTCGCCCGGCGCTCGTCCGTGGTGGTGCGCCGGGATCCGCCGGGTCCGTCGGTGACGAACTGGGCGAGCGCGGCGAACCGGGCCGCGTCGTCCATCCGGTCCACGACGACCCTTTGCTGCTGGGCGGCGGCCAGGCTGCCGGCGAGCGGGATGCCGAGCGCGAGCAGGACGGCCGCGAGCAGCACGATGAGCAGCGGGAGGAGGCGTGTGCGCACCCGTCCCCGCTAGGCGGCCGGGGCGACGAGCCGGTAGCCGACGCCGCGTACGGTCTCGATGAGCGCGGGCTGGCGCAGTTTGCCGCGCAGGGAGGCGACGTGCACCTCCAGGGTGCGGCCGGTGCCCTCCCAACTGGTGCGCCAGACCTCGCTGATGATCTGCTCCCGCCGGAAGACCACGCCGGGCCGCTGCGCGAGCAGGGCGAGCAGGTCGAACTCCTTGCGGGTCAGCTGGATCACCGCGCCGTCCACGCTGACCTGGCGGGTGGGCAGTTCGATCCGGACGGGGCCGAGCAGCAGGGCGTTCTCGCCGCCGGGGACGGGGTCCTCGTGGACGGTGCGCCGGCTGACGGCGTGGATCCGGGCGAGCAGTTCACCGGTGTCGTACGGCTTGACCACGTAGTCGTCGGCGCCCAGGTTGAGGCCGTGGATGCGGGAGCGCACATCGGCGCGCGCGGTGACCATGATGACCGGGGTGCTGGTGCGCTTGCGGATCTTTCCGCACACCTCGTAGCCGTCCTGGTCGGGCAGTCCGAGGTCGAGCAGGACGACGCCGAAGCCGTTGCCCTCGGGGACGAGCGCCTGGAGGGCCTCCTCGCCGCTGCGCGCGTGCGTGACCTGGAAGCCGTGGCGCGCGAGGACGGCGGACAGGGCCGCGGCGACGTGGTTGTCGTCCTCGACGAGCAGCAGTCTCATTCCGGCCCCCTCCGGTTCAGCGGTCGTACGGTCCCGGTTTCCGTCGTTCTTGTAGATCGCGGGCACGCGCGCGTGCACCATGGCAGTGACGCCGATGGAAGTAGACGGCGTCAAGGGGGTTCGGGTTGCCCGCCTCTTCCGTTATCCGGCCGATACGCGCGCGGCCCCCAAGTGCTCCGACAGGTGTCCGATTGCTGCCGGATCGTGATGCTCAGATCTCCCTCAGATGTGATGACGCAGGTCACAGGCGCTCACTACTGTCCTCGGAAACCCGAGGAGGACGGAGCCTGAGAGCGATGACCAAAGTAACGGTGGCCAAGGAAGACGTGGCCACGTCCGACGAACTGGTCGTCCTGAAGAGCGTCAACAAGCACTTCGGCGCGTTGCACGTGCTCCAGGACATCGACCTGACGATCGCCCGCGGCGAGGTCGTCGTGGTCATCGGGCCCTCCGGGTCCGGTAAGTCGACGCTGTGCCGCACCATCAACCGCCTGGAGACGATCGACTCGGGCACGATCACGATCGACGGCAAGCCCCTGCCGCCCGAGGGCCGGGAGCTGGCCAGGCTGCGGGCGGACGTCGGGATGGTGTTCCAGTCGTTCAACCTGTTCGCGCACAAGACCGTGCTCGAGAACGTGATGCTCGGTCAGGTCAAGGTCCGCAAGGCGGACAAGAAGAAGGCCGAGGAGAAGGCCCGGTCGCTGCTGGACCGGGTCGGCGTGGGCACCCAGGCCGACAAGTACCCCGCCCAGCTGTCCGGCGGCCAGCAGCAGCGGGTCGCGATCGCGCGGGCGCTGGCGATGGACCCGAAGGTCATGCTGTTCGACGAGCCGACCTCCGCGCTCGACCCCGAGATGATCAACGAGGTCCTGGAGGTCATGCAGCAGCTCGCGCGCGAGGGCATGACGATGATCGTCGTCACGCACGAGATGGGCTTCGCGCGGTCGGCCGCGAACCGCGTCGTCTTCATGGCGGACGGGCGGATCGTTGAACAATCCTCGCCCGACCAGTTCTTCAGCAACCCGCGCAGCGACCGGGCCAAGGACTTCCTGTCCAAGATCCTGCACCACTGACCGGCACGGCCGCCGCCGCCCGCGCCTCAGGGACTCGTTCCTCACCACTCAGAAGGATGTTCACGATGAAGCTCCGCAAGGTCACCGCCGCCTCGGCCGTCCTCCTCGCCCTGTCCGTGGCCGCCACCGCGTGCGGCGGCGGCAAGGACGACAAGGGTTCCGGCGGTGGCAAGACGATCACCATCGGCATCAAGTTCGACCAGCCGGGCATCGGCCAGAAGACGCCGCAGGGTTACTCGGGTCTCGACGTCGACGTGGCCACCTATGTCGCCGGGAAGCTCGGCTACAAGAAGGACCAGATCGAGTGGCGGGAGTCGAAGAGCGCCGACCGCGAGACCATGCTCCAGCGCGGTGACGTCGACTTCATCGTCGCCTCCTACTCGATCACCCCGGAGCGCCAGAAGCTGGTCGACTTCGCCGGCCCGTACCTGCTGTCCCACCAGGACGTGCTGGTCCGCGCGGACGACACCTCCATCAAGTCGGCGGCGGACCTGAACAAGGCGCGGCTGTGTTCGGTCACCGGCTCCACCTCGGCGCAGAACGTCAAGGAGAGGCTGGCCCCCAAGGCGCAGCTCCAGAAGTACCCGACGTACTCCGCGTGCCTGACCGGTCTGCAGAACAAGGCGATCGACGCCCTGACCACGGACGACTCGATCCTCGCCGGCTACGCCTCGCAGCCCCAGTTCAAGGGCAAGTTCAAGCTCGGCGGCCTCAAGATGACGAACGAGAACTACGGCATCGGCGTCAAGAAGGGCAGCGACCTCAAGGACAAGATCAACAAGGCCCTCGAATCGATGGTCTCCGACGGTTCCTGGCAGAAGGCCGTGGACAAGAACCTCGGCCCGGCCGGCTACAAGAACGAGCCCGCCCCGAAGATCGGCGACATCAAGAGCTGAGGCAACGCCCGGCGGGTGCGCCGTCCGTGAGGGCGGCGCACCCGGGCATCCCTACACGCGGAAGCGCGGGAGAACGTGTTCGACTTTCTCAACGACTACGACGTACTGGGCGCCTTCTGGACGACGGTGCAGCTCACCTTGCTGTCCGCCGTGGGCTCCCTGATCTGGGGCACCCTGCTGGCCGCCATGCGGGTGGGCCCGGTGCCGTTGATGCGCGGCTTCGGCACCGCCTACGTGAACATCGTGCGGAACATCCCGCTCACGGTGATCATCCTGTTCTCCTCGCTCGGCCTGCACGACACCCTGGGCATCAGCCTGGGTGCCGGCGACATCATCGACACGGCCAACTTCCGACTGGCCGTCCTCGGACTGATCGTCTACACGTCGGCCTTCGTGTGCGAGGCGATCCGGTCCGGCATCAACACGGTGCCGGTCGGCCAGGCCGAGGCCGCGCGCGCCATCGGCCTGAACTTCACCCAGGTGCTGTTCCTGGTCGTGCTGCCGCAGGCGTTCCGCGCGGCCGTCGGCCCGCTGACCAACGTGCTGATCGCGATGACGAAGAACACGACGGTGGCGGCGGCGATCGGCGTCGCCGAGGCGGCACTGCTGATGAAGGACATGGTCGACAAGGAGGCGCAGTTGCTGCTGATCTCCGCGATCTTCGCCTTCGGCTTCTGCTGCCTGACCCTGCCGACCGGCCTGATCCTCGGCTGGGTGGGCAAGAAGGTGGCGGTGAAGCGATGACCTCGGTCCTGTACGACGCCCAGGGGCCGCGCGCCAAGCGGCGTAACATCCTCTACACGGTGGTCTTCCTCGCCGCGCTCGCGGCCCTCGTCTGGTGGGTGTACACCTCCCTGGACGAGAAGAACCAGCTGGACTGGGCGCTGTGGAAGCCCTATCTCGGCGGGGGCGCCGAGGCGTACTCGACGTACATATGGCCCGCTCTGCAGAACACGCTGGAGGCGGCGGCGCTGTCGATGCTCATCGCGCTGCCCCTGGGCGCCGGCCTCGGCATAGCGCGGCTGTCGGACCACGTCTGGGTGCGGGTGCCGGCGGCGGTCGTGGTGGAGTTCTTCCGCGCGATCCCCGTCCTGGTCCTGATGATCTTCGGTCAGGCGCTGTTCTCCCAGTACACCGACGTGAGCTCGGACGACCGTCCGTTCTACGCGGTCGTCACCGGACTGGTGCTGTACAACGCGTCCGTGCTGGCCGAGATCGTCCGCGCGGGCATCCTCTCGCTGCCGAAGGGCCAGTCCGAGGCGGCCATGGCGATCGGCCTGCGCAAGGGACAGGTGATGCGGGTCATCCTGCTGCCGCAGGCGGTCACCGCGATGCTCCCCGCGATCGTCAGCCAGCTGGTGGTCATCGTGAAGGACACCGCGCTCGGCGGCGCCGTCCTCACCTTCCCCGAACTGCTCGCCTCAGCGAACACGATGAGCGCCTACTACGGTGCCAACACCATCGCCTCCTTCACGGTCGTCGCCGTGATCTTCCTGATCATCAACTTCTCGCTGACCACCTTCGCGAGCTGGCTGGAGGGCCGGCTGCGGCAGCGCAAGAAGTCGACCGGCGCGGTGCTGAGCGTCGACAAGACGACCGACATCCCGGGCCACGCGGGCACCGGCACCTCGGCCTGACGGCCAATCAGACCCGAACGCACCACCCGGGGGCAGCGGCGTGATCGCCACTGCCCCCGGTCGCTTGACGCGAACTCTGCCAATGGGTTGCATACGTTTTGTGATCGTGCACCCCGCTCCTCCTTCCTGTTCACTTGTCTCCGTCAGGGCATCGTCACGGGCAGGGGGCGTCGCACCATGGACCCGGTGATCATCGTCGGAGCGGGACCCGTCGGACTCACGCTCGCCCTGCTGCTGACCCGTCAGAACGTGCCCGTCGTCGTTCTGGACGAGGGCCCCGGCAAGGACGAACCCCGCCCGGCACGCACCGTCGTCCTGCGCGAGGACACCGCCGCCCTGCTGGAACGGCTGACCGGGATGGCGCTCGCCGAGCACGGTGTGCGCTGGGCCGGATGGCGGTCCGTCAGGCGCAAGCAGGTGATGACCGAGATCGCCTTCGCCGAGGGCGACCCCGCCGCTCCCCTGCACATCGCCCAGCACACCGTGACGAACGCCCTGCGCGCCGCCCTCGCCGGCGAGCCGCTGGCCGAGGTGGCCACCGACAGCCGCCTGGACGCCGTCGAACAGGAGCGGACCGGCGTCACCGCGCACACCCGCGGCCCGAAGGCGACCTGGTGGCGCGGCAGTTACCTGGTCGGCTGCGACGGCCCCCGCTCGACCGTGCGCAAGCTCCAGGACATCCGCTTCCCCGGCCGTACGGCGGTGGAACGGCACGCGGTCGCCACACTGCGGACGGAACTCCCCTGGGAGGGCCACGCGTTGCTCCACCGGATGCCGCCGTGGAAGTCGTCCGGGCCCTCGACCGGGGAGGTGACCGCCCGCCCCCTCCCGGACGGCGCCTGGCGCCTGGACTGGCTGCTGCCGCCGGGCAAGGACCTGGTCACGCCCGAGATCGTGCTGACCCGCATCAACGAGACCCTCACGGGCTGGACGGGCGGTGACGCACCGCCGTACGACCTGCTCGACACCGGGGTCCACACGGTGCACCACCGGCTGGCCCGCCGGTGGCGCGCCGGCCGGGTCTTCCTCGCCGGGGACGCGGCCCACCTGCTCGGCGCGTTCGGCACCCAGGGACTCGACGAGGGCCTGAGGGACGCCGACAATCTCGCCTGGAAGCTGGCCACGGCCTGGCACCACGGCCCGCACGAGGCCCTGCTGGA
>NZ_JACBWZ010000660.1 GCF_013870595.1 Streptomyces sp. WELS2
GTACGCGCGCAACGTCCGCACCGGGCGGACCGTCGCCCACCGGGCGGGGGAGCGGTTCGCGATGTGCTCGACCTTCAAGGCGTTCGCCGCGGCGGCGGTGCTGCGCGACCACGGCGACCGCGCTCCGCTGGACCGGGTGGTGCACTACCCGCCGCGTGACATCCTGCCCAACTCCCCGCGCACCAAGGAGAACCTGGCGACCGGGATGACCGTCGCCGACCTGTGCGCCGCGGCGATCCAGGTCAGTGACAACGCGGCCGGCAATCTGCTGCTCCGGGAGCTCGGCGGCCCGGCGGGACTCACCCGCTTCCTCCGGTCGCTCGGCGACACGGTGAGCCGGCTCGACCGGTGGGAGCCGGAGCTCAACACCGCGATCCCCGGGGACGCACGGGACACCACGACACCCGAGGCGATCGCCGGGAGCCTGGAGCGCCTCACCCTGGGCCGGGCCCTGCGCAGGGCGGACCGGGAGCGCTTCACCGGCTGGCTGAAGGGCAACACCACCAGCGACGAGCGGTTCCGCAAGGGTCTGCCGGCCTCCTGGGTCGTGGCGGACAAGACCGGGACCGGGGACTACGCGACCGCCAACGACATCGGGGTGGCCTGGACCACCCGGGGAACCCCCGTGGTGCTGGCCGTGCTGTCGGACAAGAGCGCCCCGGACGCCACGGTGGACCAGGCGCTGATCGCCGAGGCGGCGGCCATCGTCGCCCGCACCGTCGCTCCGGGCGAGTGACCGACCACCCTCCATTCACGCACATGAATATGAATCATGTACGCGACTGTTGACGCGTGCATGCCTTCTCCCTACCGTCGGGAAGGGCCAGAGGGAAAGCGCTTTCCGGTCATCGTCCACCATGCCACGACCGGTCGTCGCGTTCACCCCTCTGGACCTCTCGCCCCCGCACAGTCGAGTCGACCGCAGGGAGACAAACCGATGCACATCAGACCAGCCATCGCGTGCGCCGGGCTGCTGACCGGTGCGCTCGTCGCGCTGACCGGCACCACGGCCCAGGCCGTCGACGGCCCCACGGGCGCCCGCACCGTAGGCCTCACCCCGGCCGCCGACGGCCTGCCCGGCCTCGGCCACCTCGACGCCGGCGTGGCCACGGCGGCGGCCGGAAGCGTGCTCTACGTGTCACCGAACGGTACCGACGGCGCGGCCGGCACCGAGTCGGCCCCGACCACGCTCACCTCGGCCATCAGCCGGATCACCTCCGGCGGCACCATCTACCTGCGCGGCGGGACCTACCGCCCGTCCGCCACGGTCACCATCCCGGCCGGCAGGGACGGCACCTCCGCCGCCCGCACCACCCTGGCCGCATACCCGGGCGAGAAGCCGGTCCTGGACTTCGCGGCACAGACCGAGAGCCCGTCCAACCGGGGCATCCAGCTGTTCGCCAACTACTGGCGGCTGTACGGCCTCACGGTTCAGCACGCCGGTGACAACGGGATCTACGTCGGCGGCAGCAACAACGTCGTCGAGCGGGTGGTCACCGCCTACAACCGGGACACCGGGCTCCAGCTCGGCCGGATCGCCTCCAGCACCCCCAGCTCCCAGTGGCCGGCGAACAACCTCATCATCAGTTCCGAGTCGCACGACAACGCCGACTCCGACGGCGAGGACGCCGACGGCTTCGCCGCCAAGCTGACCACCGGCACCGGGAACGTCTTCCGCTACGACGTCTCACACCACAACATCGACGACGGCTGGGACCTGTACACCAAGACGGACACCGGCGCCATCGGCCCGGTGACCATCGAGTACTCCCTCTCCTACAACAACGGCACGCTGAGCGACGGCACCGTCAACACCAACGGCGACCGCAACGGCTACAAGCTCGGCGGCGACGACATCCCCGTCAACCACGTCGTCCAGCACAGCATCGCCTACAAGAACGGCCACCACGGGTTCACCTACAACAGCAACCCGGGCACCATGACGATCTCCGGCAACGTCGGCGTCGACAACGCCGAGCGCAACTTCTCGTTCGACAAGGGCACGTCGGTGTTCCGCGGCAACACCTCCTGCCGGTTCGCCGGTGGCGGCTCCAACGACAAGACGGTCGGCAGCGCCGACAGCTCCAACCAGTTCTGGACCGGCTCCAACGGCTCCCGCTGCTCCTCGTACGCGGGCGCCCTCGGCTGGTCCTTCGCCTCCGACGGCCGCCTCGCGGTGACCTTCGGCGGCAGCGTCGTCAACCCGTAACCGGCGTCACGGAGGATCGGGGAAAGCGGGACGCCGTCCGGTACGGCGTCCCGCTCACCGCCGTCTCAGCAGCGGGAGTTGGTCTGGGTGAGCAGGCCGAGCCGCCACGGCAGGCTGTTGTAGTCACCGCTCGCGTCCGGGTCCATGCCCTGGTACAGGTACTGGAGTCCGCACGCGGGGATGGTCAGCGTCTGGTCGTAACCGGCGCGGATCATCTCGCCGTGACTGATGTCCTTCGTCCAGGCACCCGACGGGAAGGTCACGTTGCTCGCCCGGGCGAACGGATTGCTCTCGGAGTCGGCCAGCGGGGACCAGGAGCCGGTCAGGCTGGGGGAGGTCCAGGAGCGGAAGTAGCGCCGCCCGTCGGAGCCGATCGCCTCCACCAGCATCAGGTACCGGTCGCTGCCCTTCACCTTGTAGATGTTGCTCGCCTCGAACAGGGCGTACCTGTCGGAGTCCTGGGCGGCGATGACGGTGTTGGTGAACCCGTTCGGGAACTGGCGGACGGTGGTCTGCGAGCGGTAGAGGTGCCCGTTGTCGTCGGAGGAGAACAGGTAGCAGTTCGCGCGGTCGCAGATCACCCACATGTCGACCCAGTAGCCGTTGCCGATGTTCTGCTTGATGATGTCGGGCATGTCCGGGTAGAAGTCGCGCGGCGCGCTCCAGCCGTCGGGGTCGGAGATGTCCTTGTTGGTGGAGTACGACGCGTTGCCCGTCTGGTAGACCAGGTACCACAGCTTCTGCGGCGCGAAGTAGAACACCTGGGGCGCCGCCCGGTAGCCGCTGCCGATGGCCGTGCGGTCCAGGTAGTGGTGGGTGGCCGAGCCCGCCTGCGACCAGTCCTTGAAGCTCAGGTAGACGAGGTTGTAGCCGGAGGCGCTGGCCACGCTCGCGAACACGTGGTACTTGCCCTTGTAGCGGACGACGGACGGGTCCTTGATCCCGGCGATGTCGTGCGTCGCGTCGGACTTGGGCGCGATCAGCTGCTTGCTGGAGGACCAGCCGAAGCTGGACGGCAGCCCCTTGTGCGGGCCCGGCGCCGCGGCCGTGCCGCCGAGCGCGGAGAGTACCGCCCCGTACGCGGCCTTCTTGTTGCCCGCGCCGTCGAACAGCAGCGGGTTCTCGCCGCTGCGCCAGGAGTCGCTGTCGCGGATGCCCCACACGGTGATGCCGGTACAGCGGGCGACGTTCTTGCACGCCTTGACGGTGTTCGCGTACGCGGTCGCCGGCGCCTGGGCGATGTCCAGCTCGGTGATCTGCACGTCGACGCCGAGGGCGGCGAAGTTCGCCAGCGTGTTCTGGAAGCTCGCCGGCGGGCCGGAGGT